>JAQULT010000016.1 GCA_028718545.1 Fidelibacterota bacterium
AAGCTGCAGTTTCAGCGATGCGGTATTCTCGGCAATATAACGTTTGATATCGCGGATCCGGACAGCCTGTTCGTAATGCACGCGCGTGCAGACCGTCTGGCAGGCATGATTGCAGATCATGCCGGTGGACGCGGGAAAAGGATTGGTCTGCAGAATGGTCTCCAGCGCTTTGGCAGTTTCTCCGCGGTTGACAAAGGCCAGGTAAGCGGGAATGTTCTGATGCGTGGGGCAGGCTTCGGCGCAAGGCGCGGCGATACAGTCAAAAAATCCGAGTTTGCGATTGCTTTTGATATTGCGTTCCGTATGGCGGTATTGGGGATCTTTGCAGACCTTCTCCGCATAGGCGGCGAGGTGTATGTCCGGGTCGGTATTCATTTTTTGTTTCTTCAGATTTTCCAGGTACTGCGCAAGGCGCGAATAGCCGCCGGGACGCAGAAGATCGGAACATACGGTAAGAGGAAAAAGTCCGCAGGCAAAGGTTTCCGCCACATTAAAGGCATGCAGGCCGCCGCAAAAGGACAGCGGCAGGTCCGGGAAACGCTGGCGCAACTTCGCCGCAACATTAATGCTGACCGGATGCAGGGCCTTGCCGCTCATGTACATGTTCGCTTCCGAAAAAACATCCCGGTGATTGCGGGACTCCAGCGTATTGGTCAGCTTGATACCGAAAAAGCGGCCTTCCTTTTCCGCAAGGACCTGCAGTTCTTCGATGATCCTGCTGGCAGCGTCAAAGGCGATGTCGTGTTCAAAGGCCGCATCGGGCACAACGGTTTCATAGCCGAGATCCTTCAGGATCCCATGAATGCTTTCTGCGCCCAGCAGGGTGGGATTGAGTTTGATGAAGGTGTGCAGTTTCTTCTTTTCAAGCAGATAGCGGCCGATGGCACCGATCTCGTCCGCGGGGCAGCCGTGCATGGTGGAAAGCGTGATATTGTCGGAGATACAATCCGGGATCTTCAGTTTGTCAATGCCGGGGTACAAGGGCCGGATCGCTTCGATCATATCTGCCTTTTCTTTCGAACAATCCGCCATCTTGCAAAAGAATTCCTGAACATTGGGCTCAAGGATCCCTTTCCTATCATAGCCGACACTCATATTGAAGATCGTGCCGAATGTTTTCGGGAAGCCCAGTTCTTTGTGTAAAATATGGACCAGTATCCAGGCTTTCAGGTATTCTTCAAAGGATTGCCGAAGGGTCAGCTCCTGGGACCATTCGCAGTTGTAGCCCTCATCCTGCATATCGATACAGGGCTTTGACACTTCGATCTCATCCAGTGTCTGTACGGTCTTTAACTCGATATAGCGCGCCCCGCAGAGCCATGCCGAAACGATATTCTGTGTCATTTGCGTATGCGGACCGGCGGCCGGCCCCAGCGGTGTATCCAGACGCCGTCCGAACAAAACAGTGCCAAGTTCCGGATACTGTCCCGGACGCAGAAAAGCGTCCCGGTAAATCCCAAAGACATTTCCCCGCTGCAGACCGTCCAAAATGAGGGAAAGCAGCTGCGGCAGCGGCAGGGGATGCATCATGTCACTGTTGATAGCGTTCATAGAGTTTTTTCACGGTTTTTTTGATTTCTGCATTTATGGCCGTTTCGTCGACAGTGTGCAGAGTGTTGTCGCTGAAGAGGATCTTTCCGTTCGCAACTGTCATGAACATTTCCTTGCCCTGCACGCCAAAGATCAGGTGAAAGAACAGATTGTCCGGGTTCAGTGGCGTCACGGGGCGATAGTTCGTAACCGCAAGATCGGCTGCAGCGCCGGACTCGATTCTTCCCCAGTCGGGAAAATAGTACTGCATGATCTCCGCCGGATAGGCAAAGAGCAGATCCGCAGGATTCGGCAAAACAGCGTTGCGGAATAAGAAATGCGAGCGGAAAGTTCCCAGTATATTTCCCGTCATGCCGTCCGTACCCAGCACATAACGCCCGATCTTGCCGCTGTTCATCATACCGACATTGTTGTTCGCATTAGATTCGGGATTGGAGATCACTACGGGTTGTATCTCATAAAGAATGTCGTAATCCCGGTCCGAAAGATGAATGCAGTGCGCCAGTAGACTGTGTCGGGACAGGAGTCCAAAAGCCCGGAGTCGGTCAACAGGTCCGGCATAGCCAAGTTCGCGGCAAAAGGCCAGATCGCCGGAAGCTTCCCCGCAATGGATATGCAGCGGCATATCCTGCGGTTTTGCTTCCGCAATGCGGCGCATGCTTTTTTCGCTGAGTGTAAAATTGGCATGCATGCCAAAAAGTCCGCGAATATCCGGATCCGTTTTATGTTTTTCACGGAAAAGAAGATTTTCTTCGATTTGGGCGTCCAGCGCGGCCTCGCCTTCGCGGTCCGACACTTCGTAGCAAAGCAGGCCTTTCATTCCCATCGTCCGGAAAGCTTTCGCAAGAATCCCGAGACTTCCGCTGACGGCGTGCATGGAAGCATGATGGTCGATCACGGCGGTTACGCCGTAACGCAGTGACTGCATCAGCCCGCTGAGGGCGGAGTAATAAATACTCTCTTCATCCAGACTGCGATCCAGCGGCCACCAGAGTTTTTCCAGGATACGATTGAAGGTATCGGTCGCTCCAAGGGGAGCAAGACCGGTCGCCAGCGCGGAATACAAATGATGATGCGGGTTCAGCAGACCCGGAAGAACCAGCCTTCCGCCAAGGTCGATCGTTTTGAGCTTCGTATCCCGGATTTCGGAATGCTTTGCGATCTTCAGGATCTTGCCGTCCCGGATCTCGATGGCGGCATCTTCAAGAACAAAGCGAAGGCCATCACTGACGACGGCATTTTTAAGAATATAATGCTCGTCCATATTAACTCCTTCCCGCGGGCCGAAGGAATTTTCCGTAGCCGGCCTCCTTTAGAATCCCCGCATCCGCGTCGTAAACCACTTCACCGCGCACAAAGGTTTTTACTATGCGTCCCTGAAATGTCTGTCCTTCAAAGGGTGTGATCTTGCCTTTGGAATAAGAATCCACGCCGCAAACCTGTGTCATGGATTGCGGATCGACAAGTACAAGATCGGCATCCTTGCCTTTCTCGATAGAGCCTTTCCGGTCAAAAAAACCGTAGCGTCTGGCAGCGTTTTCCGCCGTGATCTGCAGAAAACGCGAAAGCGGCATTTTGCGGCGCAGCAGTCCTTCGGAATAGAGAAAGGGGAAGAGGGTCCCGCTGCCGGGGATGCCTGCATAATCACTCCAGACCGAGCCGCTGTTCTTTTGTTCGGCGGGAGCCGGCGCGTGATCGGAGGCGACGAAATCCAGGTCGCCTGTAAAAAGGCGATCCCAGAGGATCTTTTTATTGAAGGG
The DNA here is from genome assembly GCA_028718545.1 of Fidelibacterota bacterium. GTDB lineage: Bacteria > Fidelibacterota > Fidelibacteria > Fidelibacterales > Fidelibacteraceae > M50B103. The sequence continues at coordinate 3,312 of JAQULT010000016.1, forward strand.
TCTTTTAACGACGGGATTGGTCTTGAGCGCTGCGCCGATACGCTGCAGATCACGCAGGTCAAAGGTCAGGTAATGCGGAGCGGTTTCGGCGCTGATCCCCGGCCGATTTTTCAGGATCCCGGCTGCGCGTCCGGACCCGACATGAACAATATGAAGGTTCACCGCTTTGTTTCCGGCGATCTTAAGAGCATCCCTGACGGCACGGATTTCCGCTTTTTCGGGGCGGGAGCGGTAATAGTGCCGCCAGCTGTCGCCCCTTTCCTGTTCCCTCCGGGTGTATTTTCCAACCAGCTGAGGATCTTCGGCATGCAACAAGAGCGGACGCCCGAGGGCGGTTGCCGCCATCAGAACCTGTTTGAACTGCAGGAGACTGAGCGGAGGAAAACTATCCATCCCGGAAAGGAAATAACACTTAAAGCCCATTACATCCGGAGCCAGTTCCTTCATATCGTTCTGCCAGTTTCCGAAAAAACACCGGGCCGATACACCGCCGAAGAAAGCAAAATCGATGATCGAGCGTTTTTCGATCAACGCCAGCTTCGCCTCCAGGTTTTTCTTATTGGTTACCGGCGGAACGGAAGTACAGGGCATGTCGATCACGGTGCTTACGCCGCCCGAAGCCGCCGCACAGCTGCCATGGTAAAAATCTTCGCGTTCCGTATATCCGGGTTCATTGAAATGCACGTGGGGATCGATGGCTCCGGGAAAGAGCTGCAAGCCGCCGGCATCCAGGACCGGAGCGCCTTTCAGATTTTTGGCAATACGCCGAATTTTCCCCTGATGTATTTCTATATCAAGGGGAGTAAAGCCATTACACCCCGGTAATGCTATTTCTGCGTGCCGGATGATCATTGTGAATCTTTTTGGGCAAACATAGCCTTGTACACTTTTTCCGGCGTAAAAGGCGCTTCAAATAAACGGATGCCGACAGCATCGAAAATGGCATTTGCAATGGCCGGCATGGGACAGTTGATCCCGATCTCGCCGGCGGATTTTGCTCCGAAAGGGCCGCTGGGTTCGTGTGAGGGAACCACAAAGGTCTTTATTTCGGGCAGGTCCGCTGCCGTGGGGATCTTGTAATTCTTAAAGTTTTTATTTATCATACTGCCGTTTGGCGAAAAGAGGTATTCTTCCGTCATTGCGTAAGAAATCCCGTTTACCGCCGCGCCCTCGATCTGCCCTTCGGCAAGCCGGGGATTGATGGCCTGACCGCAATCGACGGCGGACACCAGTTTAAGCAACTTAACGGCGCCGGTCCGGGTATCCACTTCCACTTCCACGGTCTGCGCCAGGAAAGGCGGCGGGGATTCTTCGACAAACTCGGAGGCAACTGCATGGATCTGAAACTGGTTGGCCGTGTACATGGCATAGCGGCAGATTTCCGGATAATCCGCGCGTTTCCCGCTTTCGGGATCTTCTGCGGTAGCATGGGCAAGTTGCAGTTTCCCGGCAGGCACATCCAGCATTTCGGCCGCAACAGCGATGATCTGATCACGGATCTTTTCCGCACACTTCCGCACCGCACGTCCGGAAACATAAGTAGTGGATGACGCATAAGCGCCCACATCAAAGGGCGTACGGTCGGTATCCGAAGAAAGCACGATCATGGCGGCCAGATCCACATTCAGTACCTCCGCCGCGATCTGCGCAAGAATGGTGTCCGAGCCGGTCCCGATATCCGTGGCGCCGATATCCAGATTGAAGGATCCGTCTTCATTCATTTTTATGGACGCAGCGCCCATATCCACCAGAGGAATGCCGGAGCCCTGCATGGCAACCGCCAGACCCACACCGCGAACCTTATCGTCCTGCCGTATCCTTTTACCGTGTTTTTCATACCAGCCGATCTCGCGGGTACAGATGTCGATGCATTCATCCAGCTTGCAGGAATTCACATACTGCCGCACCCCCGTCTTGCCTTCGCCCAGAGCTTCGAAAACCCGGGACGTTTCCCCCTCGCGAATATGATTCTTTTTAAGATATTCCGGCAGGTCCAGATCCAGCTCCCGGCAGAGAATATCCAGATGCTGGTTCAGGGCAAAATAGCCCTGCGTGGCGCCGTAACCGCGGTAAGCACCGCCCACGGGAAGATTGGTATAGACGGAACGGCCAAGGAAATGCAGATGATCGATTTTGTTTAACAGCGGCAGTACTTTTGATCCGCAATTGGATAGCACGGTAAGCGCATGAGAACCATAGGCGCCGGAATTCAGCAGGGAATCCATTTCAAGAAAGGTGATACGGCCGTCTTTTTTCACACCCGTGCGCAGGCGGACGCGCACAGGGTGCCGGGTGCGGCTGTTTTGAAAGACCTCTTCGCGACTCAGTACGATCCTCGCGGGACGTTTATGCCGGAGGGTCACCAGGGCCGCAAGCGGTTCCAGCAGGACTTCCTGCTTTCCGCCGAAACCGCCGCCGATGCGGGGCTTGATCACCCGGATCTTTGCAATGGGGAATTCACAGACCCGCGAGACAATTCGCCGGACATGAAAAGGCACCTGGGTGGATGCCAGGATCACCAGGCGGCCTTCTTCATCAAAATAAGTCTTGACGGAATGCGGTTCGATGGCGCAATGCGAGCCGTAATGCGCACGGTAGGTTTTATCAATGATCAGATCCGCGTCGCTTTCGCCCTGCTTCAGGTCTCCGAAACCCAGATCTACCTCCGCTGCCAGATTGCGCTGCGGATCATAGCTCGCACCAATGGGCGTATAGCATTCCGCTCCGTGCAGTTTGGGAGCGTCCGCGTCCATGGCTTTTTCCGGATCGAAAAGCGGTTCGCGGAGCCGGTAACGGACCTTGATCTTTTTCGCTGCGGCTTCGGCTATGACAGGACTTTCGGCAACGAGCATGGCAACGCGGTCACCGACAAAGCGCACGGTTTTATCGAAAAGATACTGATCGTAAGGTGAGGGTTCCGGAAAACCCTGACCCGCGCTGGTGTGCAGGATCTGCGGAGTGTTCTTATAGCTGAGGACATCAACAACACCGCCCATTGCGCGTGCGGCGCTGTCGTCGATCTCCAGAATTTCCGCAAAAGCATGCGGAGAATAGATCAGCTTGCAGTGGAGGCAGTGCTTCAGCTCGAAATCATCGACAAAACGACGGCTTCCCGTTGCCAGGGCCAGGGCGTCGATCTTTTTTTCGTCTTTTCCGATACTGCTGTATTTTTTATTCATCATCGTTCACTTTTTAAGCGTTCCGCGGCACAGAGGACGGCTTCTACGATTTTAACGTATCCGGTACAGCGGCAGAGATTCCCGCTGAGAGCGCGACGTACCTCCGCTTCCGTGGGCTCGGGATTTTCCTGCAGGAGCGCATAGCTGGCGATCACCATGCCGGGTGTGCAGAAACCGCATTGTACGGCGCCGCAGTCTACAAAAGCCTGCTGGATCACATGGGGTTCATGCAGCGTCCCGATACCCGCGGCTGTCAGTATTCTGTCTCCGTTCAGGGATGACGTAAAGATCAAACAGGAATTCACGGCCTTCCCGTTCAACAGCACCAGACAAGCACCGCATTCTCCTTCTTCGCAGCCGCTTTTGACTTCGGTATATCCGTGATTGCGCAGGGTGTGCAACAGTGATTCCGCCGGATCAAAACGGAGTTCAATATCTTTGCGGTTAATATTCAGCGTTCTTTTCATTATCGGGACTCCAGCGCAGAGATCACGCAACGCGCACTTTCGGTCTTTGCCTTATGGGCAAGATAATCGGGATCGAATCCCGGCCGTGACTTAAATGTGACTTCAACCAACGCAGCCAAAGCGTCCGCATCAAGCTGTGCACGCCGCTTCCCCCGAAGGTGAGACTCGAGTTTTTCAAGACGCAGAAAACGTGCTTCGGAACCGACAAGAATGATACGCGCCTCGCGGATATCGGAATTCTGCATCTTCAGAAGAACGGTTATCGTGAACTGGGGCATGTCGTTGTGTGTGCGGACTTCCCGGTAATGCGCTGCGCGATGGGCAAAATTCAGGAAACTGATTCCGGTGATCAGTGCCTTTTTCCGCAGTTCGCTATGCTGCAGGTATCTTGCATAAGGAACGGTTTCTTCTTTATCGCCGCCAAGATGTACATCGGCCTCGAGCGCAAGCAGCGGGCCGGCAAGATCGGACCAGCGGGGTGCAAAGGCCGCACTTCCGCCCAGCGTGATGCGGTTCCGGCAGGGCGTGTTGGCCGCATGCAACAGGGAACGGTACAGTACATGCCCGGAATGTTCGGGCTCAAGAACTTTCAGCACATCCGCGTATGTGCACATACTGCCAAAGGACCAGGTGTCACCACGGAGATCAATGGCGTTAAGATTCAGTCCCCATAGACTCAAAAAAGCGCCAACAGTTGACAGGGGGCGTTTAATCAGGTCCGTTCCGCCGCCGACCGCGCGGATGCGGGGATCGCGGAGAAGCAGTACCGCTTCATCCAGAGAATTGGGATAATGCCAGTGAATTTTAGTCATAGTAATTAATTTCCGTCATTATCCCCGGAATGTCAAGAATTTAATGATCGCCAGATAATGCGGAAACTGAACTTGGAAATGCTTTTAATTCTTGCAGTTCAGGGAGTACCGGTTTTTTTGTTCCGGATAAGCATCTGTAACAGTATTCCGCCCAGGATCAGCAGCAGACCGATAACGGTTGCCGGCTGAACAGCTTCTTTCAGGACATGGCGGATAAAGACAAGCGACAGGAAGGGGACCGCATAAATAAAATTACTGATCAGAGCAGTCGAGCTGCTGAGCCGCAGAGCGTTTAGCCAGAGCAGAAAGGTAATGCTCATTTCAAAGAGGCCCACGTAGACCGCGGCCGCAATACCCGGCAGGGAAAACGATTCCGGCCGGAAAAAGAGGATCGCCGTCAGTCCAAGGATCAGGGTGGAAATGCCGAAGGGGATCCAAAGACTGATCAGGGCATCGCTTCTGACGGTCTTACTGATCATCCAGTAAAAAACCCAGAACAGTGTGCTGGAAAAGGCCAGCAGCACACCGCCGGGGTTGATCCCTCCCGGCACCTGTTTTCCCCCCAGTACCAGGATCACTGCGCCGCCGAAGGAAATGCATAAAGCGGCGATACGCAGGTAGCGGAACGCCTCCTGCCGCAGCAGCATTGCAGCCAGGGAGAGTACCAACGGCCAGGTGAAATTGATGGCTTGTGCATATTGCGCCGGCAGCAGTTCATATGCCTTGAAAAGGATCAGATAATAGATCAGCGGATTCAGGATCCCCGCCAGGATAAGTTTTTTCAGATCATTGCGGGGCAATGTTTTTAGGTCCGGAAACTTTCTCCGTATCAGCATTAAAACGCTCAGGGCAATAAAAGATACGGCAGAAGCAAGGAACAGCAACTCAAAGGCAGTCCAGTAACGCAGAGCGATCTTGAAGGCCGTAGCGACGGTGGACCAGAGCAGCAGGACCAGCCCGGCGAAGACCAAAGCCACGGTGTCGTTTTTTACAGTCATTTTGAAAACCCCGTCATTGATATGCAGGTAATTTATCACAAATTTAGGAATTAATCGACTACAATGACAAAAGAATAGCGGTCTCGCTTCCGGCTTTTATTTATGCAAAAATTGTTATATACTTTTTCTGAACTTGATCTGAACACCGAAACCGGAAGGGGATCTATAAAATATGAAACGATTCTTCATGTTTATTCTGCCCTTGCTTGCCGTCGCTTTACTTTTTGGGAAAGGCCCTATTGAGCTGGTAGAAAGCATTCCCGTCGAGACTACCCTGGACAATGAAGATATCCGCAATACGCCGGAGGTCTGGCTGGAGATGATCAATGGCGCAAAGCGCACACTGGACTTCGGCGAATTCTATATTTCGCACAAAGACGGCGAAGCCCTGACACCCGTACTGGAGGCCGTGACCGCCGCCGCGGACCGCGGCGTGCAGGTACGTTTTGTGATCGATGGCAGCATGTACAAAACCTATCCGGAAACTGCAGACAAACTGAACGAATATCCGAATATCGAAGTACGGGTTTACGACCTCAACGGAATCACAGGCGGCGTACTGCATGCAAAATATTTCATCGTCGATGAGCGCGAGATCTTTCTCGGTTCGCAGAATTTCGACTGGCGGGCGCTCAAACATATTCACGAACTGGGATTGAGAATTGAAGACAAATCACTGGTAAAATTCTACAAACAATTATTCGATCTTGACTGGGCCCTGTCGGCGGAAGACGCCGATACGGATGCTATCCTCGGGTGCATTCGGTCCGATGAAAATTTATACCGGGTTTCCATCACGGACAAGGGATACGGAAAATCCACGCTGCTTCCCACGGCCAGCAATCCGCGCATTATTTACTATCCCGCCAACGGGGATGAAATACAATTGCTGAATTTGATCGATCATGCGGAAGAAAGTATCCGGATCCAACTGCTGAGTTATTCGCCGCTTTCCCGGGACGGATTGTATGAGCAACTGGATTTTGCCCTTCGCCGTGCGGCGGCACGCGGGGTGAACATTGAAATGATCCTTTCCGACTGGAATTTCCATTCCCCGCGTATCGAATATATCAAATCCCTGCATGCCGTTCCCAATATCACCGTAAAATTTTCGACCATTCCCGAAGCCTCGGAAGGCTATATCGGCTATGCCCGCGTGGAGCACTGCAAGTTCATGGTTATTGACAACAGTGTCTTCTGGCTGGGGACCTCCAATTGGTCAAAAAGCTATTTCCATCATGGCAGGAATCTGGGAATTGTTGTGAAGAATAATAAAATGGCCAAACGCGTATCGGATATCTTTTTGAAAAGTTGGGACTCCGGATACTGCAGCCCTGTGGAACTTGGGAAAAACTACGAAGCAAAGCGCACGGCAGAATAATCACTGATCAAAAAAATTACCGCAATAGCAGGAAAGGTTTTTTCCTGCAGTTTACTTCAGGAAAATAAACGAAAAAGGGCCGACTTCCGCGGAAGCTGCATTATTTGTCCGGATCATACCCCCGTATGATAATGGGGCAATCTGTACACCGCTGCAGATCAGCTCCGCTGCGAAAGGTCCGCTCAATTTATAGATAAAGGTAAATTCTCCCGTCAGTTTATTGACGGTCAGAGTGTTGTTCCTGGGAATCCGACAGGAATAAAAATCCTTATTATTCGTTTTTCATTCGGCAGGGAATGATTGTATATTCAATTGCTATGAGAATGCGATTGAAAATGTTTTTTTCCTTTCCCCATCATTATAATAGGATGTGTCATATATGAAAAAGTTGCGTCGGAATGCAAGAATGCTCTGCATTCAGCATTTATATGCGTACCTGCAGCAACAGGACGAAGCTCTGGATGATGTGATCACCCGTAGTATGGCATTGAATGAGGAAACGGAATTCGATGAGGAATTTTTCCGCACGCTGATCCATAAAACCGTCAGCGAACTTGAGCATCTGGACGAACGCATAAAAAAACGCTCCCGGAACTGGGATTTTTCGCGCATCACCCTGATGGACAAGATCATTCTCCGGCAATCCATCGCCGAGATGATGTATATCGAGGATGTACCGCCGCGTGTGACCATTTCTGAGGCCATTGAGCTGGCCAAAGAGTTTTCCACGGACGAAAGCCACGTATTTGTCAACGGAATGCTGGACCGGATCTACAAGGATCTTGTTGAGGAAGGCATCCTGATGCCGGAGATCAAACCCGCCAAAGAAGGATAATACCAAGATGATATTCGAGAAAATACTGATAAAATTGTTCGGTAGCGCATCCGACCGCTATTTAAAAAAGATCCGTTTCCGTGTCGCGGAGATCAATGCCGCCTGTGAAGCGATAAACGATATAAGTGATGACGCGCTTCGGCAGCGCACGCAGGAAATGATCGCGCTGATCGCCGAACGGCGCGATATTGCACGGCAGGAAGCCGAAAAGAACAAACTGGATTCCGAAGCCGCTGATGCGGCGATCTTTGATGCAGAACAAAACACCCTGAACGAGCTTCAGGTGGAAGCTTTTGCGCTGGTCAAGCAGGCCTGCAAACGCCTGATGGGAAAGAAATTCCAGCTGATGGGACATGAAGTTGAATGGAATATGGTGCCTTTTGACGTGCAGCTTCTGGGTGCGATGGTCCTGCACAACGGCGATATTGCCGAAATGAAGACCGGCGAAGGGAAAACGCTGGTCGCCACCATGCCTATTTTTCTCAATGCTCTGACCAAGCGCGGAGTGCACGTTGTGACCGTGAACGACTATCTGGCCGAACGTGATGCGGAATGGATGGGGGTGATCTATGATTTTCTGGGTCTCAGCGTTGGCAAGATCCTGAATTCCATGCCGCCAAGCCAGCGAAAACAGCAGTATGCCTGCGATATTGTTTACGGGACCAACAACGAATTCGGGTTTGATTACCTGCGTGACAATATGGCCACCCATAAGGAGTATATGGTCCAGCGCGGCCATTATTATGCCATTGTAGATGAGGTGGACTCCGTCCTGATCGACGAAGCCCGGACACCGCTCATTATTTCCGGCCCGGTACAGTCCAATACCCATGAACAGTTCCGCGATCTGCGCCCGCAGGTAGAACGACTGGTCCGCGCCCAGAACCGCAAGATCAATGCCCTTCTGGATGAATTGGAAAAAATTCCCGATGACCGGGAGCACGAACTGGAACTCGGCACCATCCTTCTGCAGGTCCAGCACGGGGAGCCCAAGAATCCGCGCTTTTTGAAACAAATGCAGTCGGCGGAAATACAGGATAAGCTTTTCCGCAGCGAAAGTTATTACATGCAGGAAAAACGTCTGCACGAGATCGATGACATGCTGCTCTATGCCATTGACGAAAAAACACATACCATCGTGATCAGCGACGAAGGACGCAAGGTCCTAAATCCCGAAGACCCGGAATATTTTGTCATTCCGGATATCGGCGAGGAGTTTGTCAAGATCGACGAAGATGCGAATCTCAGTGACGAGGACAAGCAAAAGGCCAAGGCTGAAGTCCAGAAAAAACACAGCCGTAAAAGTGAGATGATCCATAATATCACCCAGCTTCTGCGCGCCTATGCGCTCTACGAAAAGGATGTGGAATATGTGGTCAAAGACGGCAAGGTATTGATCGTGGATGAGTTCACGGGGCGTATTTTGCCCGGCCGGCGCTACAGCGACGGACTGCACCAGGCGATCGAGGCAAAGGAACGGGTGCGCATTGAAGGCGAAAACCAGACACTGGCGACCATTACCCTGCAGAACTATTTCCGCATGTACGACAAGCTGGCCGGCATGACCGGTACAGCCGCCACCGAGGCCGGAGAATTCGAACAGATCTATAACCTGGAAGTAGTCTCCATTCCCACAAACCAGCCCGTGGTCCGCAAGGACTATGATGATCAGATCTATAAAAGCCGGCAGGCGAAACATCAGGCCATCATCAAAGATATCAGCGAAAGCTTTCGCCGCGGACAGCCGGTTCTGGTGGGTACCATCAGCGTGGAAATTTCCGAAATGCTCAGCAAACAGTTGAAACGGGCGGGTATCCCGCATAATGTTCTGAACGCCAAGCAGCATCAGCGTGAAGCGGAGATCGTTACGCTTGCCGGGCAGCGCAGTGCGGTAACCATTGCAACCAACATGGCGGGTCGTGGTACGGATATCAAGATCTCGAATGAAGTACGGGAACTCGGAGGACTCAAGATCATCGGCACGGAGCGGCATGAATCACGGCGTATCGACAATCAGCTGCGCGGACGTTCCGGCCGCCAGGGCGATCCCGGAGAATCTATCTTTTATATTTCTCTCGAAGATGACCTGATGCGCCTTTTCGGCAACTTGAAAGGGAATGCTTTGATGGATGCCATTCCCGATGACGAGGTTATCGCAATGCCCATGATGACCCGCATGATCGAGCGCGCGCAAAAACGGGTCGAAGAACGCAACTTCGGTATTCGTAAGCATTTGCTGGAATATGACGATGTGATGAACAAACAGCGCGAGGTGATCTACGACCGCCGTTCTTATGCGCTTGAAGGCGGAAATCTTCAGAAAGAGATCGAACAAATGCTGCAGGAATTCGTGGAAAACAGCGTCGCGAATTTTACCCAGGACAATAATACGGAAAACTGGCGCTGGGAAGAACTGCGTCAGGAAATGCTCAGCACCGTGATGTGCGATATCCCCGGCGAACACGACAACATCAGCCGCAAAGAACTGAGTGCATTTTTTCTGGAACAAGCCCGGGAAACCTATCAGCGCAAGCTGTCCCTGTACCCCGAAGCCCTGATGCGTGACTTTGAGCGCTGGGCCTACCTGAACAGCATAGACGGTCTTTGGAAAGAGCATCTTTATGAGCTTGACCAGATCAAGGAAGGTGTGGGTCTGCAGGCCTATGCCCAAAAAGATCCCCTCCTGATCTATAAATCCGAAGCCTTTGAATCATTCCGGAATCTGCTGGAACAGATCAACAAAACCACACTCCGCCTGCTCTACCGTACAGAGATCCAACTGCGGGACGAACCCCGGCCGCCGCTGCAGCAGCCCGTACAGGTCCGCCATGCACAGTCGCAGAACATGGGTTTTGCCTCCGGTACCGGAGAAGCCCAGGCGCCCTCGCAACCCAAAGCGCCGCAGGCCGGTAAGACCGAGCCGGTTCGCCGCGATCATCCCAAGATCGGACGCAACGATCCCTGTCCCTGCGGCAGCGGGAAAAAGTACAAGAATTGCCACGGGCAGGTCTGATCTTTCGTGAATCGCGAGACGTTAATTCGTCTGTATAAAAACACTCCGCAGCGGGGAATAAAAACGGGAAATGGAATTTACCGGTAAACTTTTCGCATTACGCCCGGACGCAACCCATAACTCAAAACTCAATACTCATAACTCAATACCGGCCTTTACTGCGGAAAGATTAGTTCGGCCGTATTGAATCCGTATCCGTCGGCAAGGCTTTTCAGCTTTTCCAGAACAGCGGGATCAAGTTCGGGCTGACGGGTTAGTATCCAGAGGTATTTTGTTGAATTGCCGGCCACCAGCGCCCATTGGTAGTTTTCCCGGTCCAGAGCGATGATGTTGTAATCGGAATAAAAGGGACCAAAAAAGGAGACTTGGATCCGTGCGGGTTCCTTGGGATCCGGAATGAGCGCTTTTGCCCTTGCCTCCCTGAACTTTCCGTTCTTGATCCCGGTATTTACCACACGGATGCGGGTCCTGCCCTGTTTATCCGGATCCAGCAGGGAGTAATTCGCTTTTGTTTCGGTCATGCCCTTTTCAAAGGGGACATCCAGGCGGGCGTATTCATACCAGGATCCGAGATAGCGATCAAGTTTCACATCATTGACAACCGTCATGGAACGGGAGAAATCTGAAAACTGCATATTGCTGCACCCCAGTGTTAAAATAACCAACAATAAAGTCAACGTTGCTTTTTTCATTTTTTCCTTTCTTTTTTATTGTCCTGAATATAATGAAAATACACGATATTTGAAAAAGTATCTTTTTTTTTACATTCTTAGCGGACGATCAGGGTATTGCGCAGTTTCCGGGTCCCGCCCGCCGTGTCGTAAAGGACGGCAAGCACCAGATAGATGCCGCGAGCCGGGAAGCTACCGTCGGACAGACTTCCGTCCCAGAACAGCATCAGCGAAGGCTGGGAAAAAATTCCCGCTTCCTGCCGGAAGACGCATTGCCCGGACATGTTAAAACAGAACAATTCGCAATAATCAAGTCCGCTTTCCGAATCGATATGAAAACAGATCCGATCATCCGTGCCGGGAGAAAAGACCCGCGGATCGATCAGAAGCTGGTCGCGTCCGGCCGGTAATGCGGTGATGCTGTTGCGGGCTCCGGCTGTCATACCGGTTTCCGCAACCGATGCATGCCAGATACCGGCATCGGAGGAGCTCAGACCCTCGTATTGCTTTTCGAGGCTCTTTCCGCTGCTGATCCGGGGATGTTCCCGTAGATCAACCCGGTCCATGCATCTCCCTGCAGGATCGTAAAGTATACACAAGGCACCGGTATTGGGTAAAGCAGGAAAATTGGCCAGAAGTAAACGGTGTTGAAGCGAGGGACAGGGCGGCGGATCGCCCGTACTTCCCAAAAGCAGGAATCCGGAAGAAAAACTGCCGTCCAGTACACAGGAGCGGTTGTTGATATGCAGCGTCCAGTTCTTCAGGTCCAATACGGGAAGACGGCATTCCATTTCAACGAACTCCGCCTGTCCGTAGCTGTCAAGAGGATCGAAAAATACCTCATTGAAAAAAAGCGGACTTTCGCGATACGGATAGAAATAACGAAAGACGGCGTTCAGAATAATGCTGTCAGATGCAAATAAACGGCAGTCCTGAGTGCCGGGTAAAAATAAATCGCTTGTGTCGGGTCGAAGATACAGCGTATCGCCGGGATGGCTTTCGGGTAGATCGTAAAAATGCCGGATACGGGGCGTTTCCAGAGTAATAACCTGTGCCGGCAAGGGAAAATAGCCATCGTTGATCAGCCGGAATCCGAAAGTGTCGGTCACCGTGAAAAAGCTCCCGGCTTCCGGGCAAGCAAGGTGAAAGCCCTGCTTTTGCGCCCGGTTCATTTCCCCGGGTGAGCCCGTATAGCAAAACTCCCAGAATGCCGGATCCCGGTAATCCAGTGCGGTATCGGCGAGGAGCATGGCGCAGTCGTTGGGAATGTGCCAGCCGTTGTCATAGCGTAAACTGCAAATGACCGTGCCGGAGGGATTCAGCAGGCTGATCACATCCTCGTTATTGTTCAGACTGCGCCATGCAGAGGGACGAAAAGCATTTTCGATTTGAGGAAAATCATCATAAAAGGATTCTGATTGCGCCAGGACAAGAAAAGAATCCGGCATTAACAGATAATCTCCGTCTATCGCTATCGCGCCGTTCTGATCGGCAAAAAGCAGACCCCTGCACTGCAGCGGCAGCGCGGAGCGCGAAAAATATTCCACGTATTCCGAATGAAAATTCTCTCCTGTTTTACATACGAATTCCGTAATAATGATCTCATTTTCATCCAGAGGGACAAAACAGTCGCATTGCAGGGTATCGGTGGTTGTGTTTTCTGCCGATACATAAGCGCGGACCGGCAGCAGCCCCTTTGCCGGCAGGGAAAGATCCTGTATGATACTGCAGGAATCTCCGGAATTCAGAACCAGCAGGGTATCAAAGGAAAGGGAGACTTCCGTTTCGGGATGTGCCGGGTCCGGTAAAACCCAAAACGTTCCCGACAGAGCCGAAAGGGTTTCAATCCCCCGATTCTGGATTCCTGCACGGATACGTATATAGTCCCTGTGCGGCATTGCTTCCAGAGAATACAATTGCAGTTCATAAGAACGCATGGCGGTGGAATTGCGGAAACCGGGCGTTCCGCCGGGCTGCAAAGAGGGCTGCCACAGACCACCGGCCGGTGAAAAGCGCTCCATGCTGTGACCCGGCGGTGCCCAGGCCGGTGTGCCGGTCAGATAGGAATCCCGGACATTTTTAGCGGGATCCAGCAGTGCAAAGGGCTTGGCCGTACTGTTGGATATTCCGTACATACCAAAGCGTGCGTCCCCAATCGTAAAACGCGGGACCGAATCCGGGATCAGATGCTCATATTCGCCGGCATAGTTCGGATCCAGAATTATTCCGTATTGTCCCGGCAAGAGCAGGGAGTCCGGGAAAGGGAGCACGGCATCGGTATCCTGCGCATCGCAGATATACCAGCCCCGCAGATCCAGTTTCGCTGTGCCACAGTTCAGGATCTCGATAAATTCGCCGGTATTCTCATCCTCGGCATCGATCAGGAACTCGTTCAGCAGGCATTCCGATCCGATCCCGGTGGCTGCAAGAAATAGAAAAATAAATCCGCATCGAACACGCATGCAATAATATAAGGAAAAGCGAAAAATAATGCAGTGACGTCCGTCACAGAATGGAAGCTCAGCGTGAAATTAATTTGCGAAATGCCGCTTCGGCGCCGTCAATGATGGTATCTTCGCCGGGAACAATGCGGTTCCGCATCAGGATTCTGCCGTCGCAGATCACCGTATCGATACATTCGGGATCGGCGCTGTATACCATATTGGCGATCAGGTTCCCGGAGGGGATCAGAGAGGAGTGACGCAGATTGATCAGCAGGCAGTCTGCGAGGGCGCCTTCCTCTATCCGGCCGGCATCCAGGCCCATGGCTTCGGCGGGGAAGCGGGTCGCCATGGCAAAGGCTTCTTCCGCAGGCAGAGTCGTGGGATTCCCGCTAAGCGATTTGGCCCAGAGTGCGGCGAATTTCATGGCTTCGAGCATGGATAGATTATTGTTGGATGAAGCACCGTCCGTTGCCACCACCACCGGTATTTCCTTCTGCTTCAATGCGGCATAATCAAAGGCACCGGAACTGAGTTTCATATTGGACGCCGGGCAGTGCGCCACGGTTAGGCCGTGTTTCTTTAAGATTTCCCGGTCCGTATCATTGAGATGCACGCAGTGTACAGCGGTAACGTGCGGCCCCAGAAAACCGATGGCGTCCAGGTATTCCACCGGCCGCTTACCGAAATTTTTTAGGGAATCCGCCACTTCGGTTTCGGTCTCGGACAAGTGGATCTGGACCCGGCGGCCTTCCTTCCGGGCGAGATCCGCACAGCTTCGCAGGGTCTTTTCCGAGACCGTATAAATGGCATGCGGGCCGTAGGTAAAGCGGATACGATCCGGAAACTCCCCTTCATGATCAAAGAGCTCGTGCGCCCGCCTTAACTGTTCGTCCGAGCGGCCGGGGTCGCCCGCATCGATCAGCACCAGCGAAATATCCGCACGCAACCCCATATCCCTGACCGCACGCGCCGTGCCCAATGCATGCCAGTACATGTCGTTAAAAAAAACCGTTCCGGATTTGATCATCTCCAGTGCAGCAAGCCGGGCTCCGTGATACACGTCTTCTTCCGTGATCTTTTGTTCCAGCGGCCAGATATACGCGTTCAGCCAAGAGAACAGTTCAATATCATCCGCATAACTGCGCATCAGGCTCATCGCGGCATGGGTGTGAATGTTGTAAAATGCCGGCAGAATGGCAAAATCGCCGCCTTCGATCACGCTGTCTGCAGACAGGGGCAAGTTCTGTGCGATCCGGGCAAAACGGTTCTTTTCAATGTAAACATCGCGGGATTCTCCGTTCAGCAGCACATTTTTGATCAGGATGGACATACTTATTCCTTATAGCGTTCCGGCCAGAATTTGATCAGCCGTTCGTAAATATATTTTTCGTAACCGATGGATTTAGGACGGTAAAGCGGACCCTCGGGGCGCTGTTCGGGCAGATAGTCCTGCCGGGCAAATCCGTCTTTGTGGTCGTGCGGATACAGATACCCCAGTCCGTAATCAAAATCCTTCATCATCTCCGTCGGTGCATTGCGCAGATGCAGGGGTACGTTCTGGAATCCCGTTTCGCGCACGCTTTTTTTAGCGTGATTCAACGCCATATAGGATGCGTTGCTCTTGGGGGCGGAAGCCAGAAAGGCGGTGACCTGAGAGAGCACAATGGCCGCTTCCGGCATGCCGATGGCATGCACCGCCTGAAATCCCGCGTTGGCGATCACCAGACCCTGCGGATCCGCATTGCCGATATCCTCCGATGCCAGAATGATCAGCCGCCGCGCGATGAACAGCGGATCCTCTCCGCCTTCCAGCATTACGGTCATCCAGTAAATGGCGGCATCGGGGTCCGAACCGCGAACACTTTTGATAAAGGCGGAAATGGTATCGTAATGGTAATCGCCGTCCTTGTCGTAGAGCAGAGCGCGTTCCTGCAAAGCGGTCTGTATATCTTCTTTGGACAGAGAGAAGGCAGGGTTTAGCGGGTCTTTTCCCCGTACCAGCTGAATGGCGATGTCCAGTGTGTTGTACATTTTCCGCGCATCGCCGCCGGAAGCGCGGATCAGAAAGTCCCGCACCGCATCGGACAGATCGATTTTGTATTTGGAGAGCAGAATATCCTCGTCCATCGCCCGGCGGATTAAGGTCTGCAGATCTTCGGGTTTCAACGCTTGCAGGCGCAGAATGCGGCAGCGGGAGAGCAGGGGAGAGATCACCTCGAAAGAAGGATTTTCCGTAGTGGCTCCGATCATTACGATCTCGCCGTTTTCCACCGCGTGCAGAAGAGCATCCTGCTGGCTCTTGTTAAAGCGATGGATCTCATCGATAAAGAGCAGGGTCTTTTTTCCCAGCCCCGCGTGGCTTTGCGCCTTGCGGATGATCTCACGTACATCCTTCACACTTGCGCTGACGGCGGAAAGTTCGTAGAACATGGCGTCCGCAGCGTTGGCGATAATACGCGCCAGCGTGGTCTTGCCGGTCCCGGGCGGCCCCCAGAGGATCAGCGAGAACAGCGCTTTGGAGCGGATCATGTTATGGACGAATTTTCCTTCCGCAACAAGCTGTTCCTGTCCGGCAAAATGCTCCAGACGCGCGGGACGCATCCGCGCTGCGAGCGGAGGGAGATTGGCGGAAGATGTAAAGAGCGTTTTTTCGGACATAAAGTAAAATACAAGATAAAAGTAAAAAGGAAAAAGATAAAAAGTAAATCTTGTATGCTGTATGTGTCAGAAGACCGGGTTTGTGTAGATCATAAACCGGCACGATACGGTAAAGGAGCATAAATGCAATGCTCCCTGTTCCGGCTTTTAATCCAAAAGAGAATTTAGGGCGTTGCTGAATTCATGAACATGACACGAAGACGCGCCTGACTTGCATTCAGGATCGTTGAAAAGGTTGTATCGCTGAGGACTTCGTCATCGCTATTGTAGTAAACGGTTCTGTCGCTGAAGCTAACGATCGAAGATAAGGAGGCAAGGTATTCCGAATTGTAATAATCACCGATCTCAAAATAGGTGCCGGTGGCTCCGCCGAAATAGGCAAACGGAAGATTGTCGATGCTGATCTCTTCTTCCTGATGGATATACTGCCCCCAGCCTTTGTTCGCTTGACGTATGCTTTTGGTTGCAGTTAGGGTGACCGCAGGAAGATCATAACCAAGGATCGTGGTATTTCCGCTTATACTTAGAGTGTAGTGGGTTCCTTCATCGTTAACGTAGTCGTAAGCCACGCTAAAGCTTGTTCCGTTGGAAGACAGCGGATAATCGGAAGAACTTTGCATTCCCATGTTTTGTGTATAATCACCGTATTGGAAATGAATACTGATAAAATTCGCCTGTTCCAGGCGCGTTTTGACATCCTGATGCAGACTGCCGGTCATTTGAATATCAACCGGAGTTTCCTGCTGTGCTGTAATGGTAACAGCGGGGGTAGCGGCTTTTTCGCCTTTCTTGTTTACGGCGGTAACATCCCAGTTCCCTCCCGGCAGCGCCATTAACAATTCTCCCACATTATTGATATAATTGCCCACGCCGAAGATCAGGTCCGGGAAGGAGCTTCCTCCGCTCTTGTTCTCGGCAACGATCACGTCGGGCGTGATGGATTTGTCCGGGCTGCTGATCTTTGCCACGCCCCAGTCGATGGCCTTTTCGTAGAGCTCCTGCGTGTCGTCCGTACCGAAGCTGATATCGGACAGGATCTTGACCGCGGTGGCGGTCTTCTCGCCCAGTCCGACGGCATTGACGGCACCGTCGATATCCACCATTCCCGTCAGCTTGCCGGCCACGCGTTCCTTGATCTCGTCTTCCAGAAGGTCGAGCGGTTTGTCCACGGCTTTTTCGGCCTTTTCCCACCACTTTTTGCCCTCATCGACCATATCCATCCCCTTGCCCAGCGGCGTGGCTATCTTGGTTGCTTCGATCACAACGTCCATACCTTTTTCGGTCAGACTGGCGCCTTCCTTGACAAAAATATTGCCCGGGCTCAGGTTCCGGTCGTTGGCGAGCGAAACAAAGCGGTTGTTCAGGTCGGAATTGTCGTAAAAATCATTATAGATACTGCTGGTCCTGTCGTCCAGATCCCCGTTCTGCAGTTTGGTCCAGAAATCGTTTTCATCGTAGAACTGGTTTTTCCACTTGCTTCGCAGCTGGTTATTGAACAAGGCACTTTTTTCTTCATTGCTCATATTTGAAACAATGGTCAGGATGCGATCCCGGCTGCGCTCGCCCATTTCGGCGCCTTCGGAGAAAAAGCTGAATAAGGAACCGAAGATCCCCGTTGTCTTGCTCAGCGGCGAGGGTGTGAGCCCCAGAGAATCCGTCAGCGTTTGTGCGGCGACAATTACATCGTCTTTGTACTGCAGCAGTTCGTTCAGTTCTTCGTAGAGGGTTTCCAGCTCCGCCTTTGTCGGTTCGTAAACAAAGAGTTGCCCCTCCTCGTAACCGTTGGAGAAGGTCTCAAAATAATGGTACAGCCAGATCTGCTTCAAGGCATGCGCCTGGATCAAAACGTAGAGAGCGTCCTGCGGATTTCCAAGATCGGGATCGGAAGGAAAGCGATCGCAGGCAAAGAAGGAGAAGCTTAAAAAGATCAGAACAACAAAACGGATAATGCGTAAATATTTCATATTGGCACCTTAAATGATCTGAACAGCAATATAAGCAAAAATTTTGAATTCATTGTAATTATTCTTAAGGCAACAATCTAAAATCTTCGGTTATATAATTATTTATTCCAAAGTTTTGCGATGGTCTTTAAAAGAGTCTCTTCGCTGACCGGTTTGGATACATAGGCGTTACAGCCGGCTTCCAGCGCCTTTTCGGATTCCCCCGAAAAGGCAAAACCGGTTTGTGCGATAATAATAACGTCTTTATTGAATTCCCGGATCTTCCGGGTTGCCGCATATCCGTTCATGCCCGGCATTTTTATGTCCATCAGGATAATGTCGAGATCCGGATTTTCACGGGTTTGCCGAATGGCATCTTCGCCGGTCCTTGCTATCTGCAAAGAGTCGGAATGCTCTTCAAGAATAATGGAAAGAAAAATACCGGTGGTTTCATCATCTTCGGTAATCAGGATATTGGGTTTTCTGTTATCCATTTTAACGCTTTTGGCTGATGGCGTTTTTATAGCGGGTTCTGAGCTTTGGAAAGGCAACTGTATGTAAAAACGTGATCCTTTGCCGGAATCCGAAGTGAAGGCAATTTTGCCGCCGAGAAGTTCCGTATGGGACTTTGCGATGGCAAGACCCAGGCCGGAACCCTGCAGCGCCCTTTCATCCGCAATATCTGCCTGTACAAAACGGTCAAAGATCGCCGGTTTCCGGTCTTCAGGAATACCGATTCCTGTGTCGCTTACATAAAACTCAATGATTCCGTCTTTAATGGAATAACCGACATGCACGGAACCCTGCTCGGTAAATTTGATCGCATTTTTAATAAGATTGCTCATTACGGATATAAATTTGTTAAGATCGGTAAGCATGTAAGCGGCTTTAACAGGAGCATGATTATCAAAATGGAATTCCAGTCCTTTTTGCCGTGCTTCCCTGCCGAAAAAGGTGCAGAGATCCTGAATTTCAGAATGGAAATTGACAGCTTTTTTAACAATATCAACCTGTCCGGTTTCAATCTTGGATATCTCAATGATGTCATTTACGGTATTTAAAAGCCGCTGTCCGCTCTTTTGAATGATCCTGATATACTGCTCTTTTTCCCGGCTGTCGAGCTTCGGGTTTTTCAGCAAGTCGGCAAATCCCAGAATGCCGTTCATCGGTGTGCGGATCTCATGGCTCATATTCGCAAGGAATGCGGACTTCAGGCGGTCGGACTCTTCCGCCCTTTCCTTCGCGTGGATCAGTTCTTCCTGTGCACGTTTAAATCCGGTAATATCCCGGATAATGGCAAAGGTCGCGGGTGCGCCGTGGTAGTCGATAATCTCGTAGGTAACCTCTACGTCGACAATACTACCGTCTTTTTTATGAAAAGTACTAGCGTAACGACCCGGAAGCATATCACCCTTCTTGCGTTTTTCATAACGTTCTTTTAATTCTTCTTTGGCTTTCTCCGTGAAGATATCCCTGAAGTAAATATTTTGAAGTTCTTCAATAGTATAACCCAGCATTTCCGCAAAACGCGTATTACAAAAAATAATATGATCATTTTGCGTGATCTCAATGCCGTCATTGGCATTTTCGACGATCAGCCGGTATTTTTCTTCACTTTCGCGAAGCACCTCCTCCGCCTTTCTCCATTCGCTGATATCCCGGATGATCATGCTGGTTCTGGGATTGCCTTCATGATCATAAAAAAGGGAGTTGGATACTTCGGCCAGAAAGCGTATTCCGTTGCTGCGTTTAAAATGCAAAAGTCCTCTTACGCGTCCGCTTTTTTCTCTTTCCTTCAGCAGTTTTTCCAATTCCGGATCGTCAATATCGACAATTCCATTTCTGCCGCTTTGGATGATCTCCGCTTCCGTCATGCCAAACATTTCACAGGCGGCGCGATTCGCCGAAAGAATGTGTCCGTTCGGTTCTGTAAGCAAAATGGCATCGAGGCTGTTGTCAAAAACAGAACGGTAGCGCTCCTCGCTCCCCTTTAGTTGAAGTTCCGCCCTTTTGCGTTCGTCAATATTGCGGGTAACGCCAAGGATGCCATTAACCTTGCCTTTATCATCGCGGGTAAACTTCAGGCTCATTTCGACCCAGATAAAGGATCCGTCACTTCGGCGGTGCTGCAATTCGATCAGACGCGAACGCTCCGGATCAATATTTGGCTCCCTCTCCCTTTCCAGCTCTTCGGAAAGGATTGTTCCCAGGCGCGCTATATCTTCGGGGAGCATTTTATCGCGCAGGGACTGCTGAATGTGTACATCGGGATCTTCTTTTAGGAGGGCTTTAACCGAAGGGCTGATGTAGCTTGTTCGCATGTTCAGATCCATGGTCCAGATCACATCGGAGGTGTTTTCCGCCAGCATGCGATACTTTTCCTCGGTCTGTTTCCGGCGGGTGATGTCTTCAATATATCCTTCGAGATATAAGAGTTCCCCGCGCTTGTCGTAAACGCCGTTCCCGCGTTCCCAGACCCAGCGTTCTTCCCCCTTGGCCGTTTTGATCCGGTACTCATGTTCAAAGGCCTTTTTTTCTGCAATTGCGTTTTTCCACAGCAAATAAATATTTGCACGCTCGGTTTCGCAAATAATATCGTTATATGCGATCTTTTTGTTGTTGATAAGATCTTTCGCCTTATAGCCGGTAACCGTTTCGCACTGATCACTCAAATACAGCATTGTCCAGTCTTTATCGTTTTTACAGAGGTAGACGAAACCGGGAAGATTCGCGTTAAGCAACGCGGCATTGACAGATTCCGGATGGATAGGATTTTGCAAAAGATCCGGAAAATTTTCGCGCATGTGCCGGTTTTTATATGGGTTTTTTTCTCTTTTCTTCTCTCTCATCAAATCGCTCTGTCAATCTTCGGATGGATCCGGAATCCGCAATATCCGGAAATGTATACCGGTGTATCCATTGTAGGGTTTTATTCCTGTTTAATTTATAAACGATTTTAGGAATTTTACTCAAAAATGTCAATAGTTTATAAGCTCAAAACCTTTCCGCCGTTTTTAATATGCCGGTCTTCGCTTCTGCGCCCGGGATCTCCGGGTGCTGTGCGGCATCGGGATCGTTTTTTCCAGTTTTTCGTATTCGATGAATTTACGGACGTGAAAATAATACGCTTCCGGTAGTATAAATTTTGAAAAAGGATTTGCATAAAAAGGCAGTTAAAAAAACCAATACAGATATTCTAAACACCGGTAAAAATCCTTCTTTATTTTAAAAGCTTGTCTTTTTATAAATCAAGTTATTCGCCGGGTACGAACTCCGATATCGCGTATTCGACCTCAAATTCAATGCTCTTGATAGGGCGCAATTGTTTGGGCAGGGATGTTGTCTGCTGAAGATCGGAAAAGCGCACGACACCCTCCTGGGCGCTATCGAAATTATACATCAGTCCGTATGTGCCCGAAGCACAGTTAGGATCTAAATTATAGATCACGGAAATGGAAAAACCGATGATCTGATCATCCAGGCGTCCGAAACCTCCGCCGGCCTGTTCGGTGGATGTTTTTCCGAACGTTATGAACAAAGTGGCGCCATCCGTGTTGAGATGAAATTCCCGATCGCGGCTGAACATGTACGCGATATGCGTCAGCGTGTCACTCATAGGTGCGATGCCCGCATTGCCAAACTCCCAGAAGAAGAGGTTTTCCTGCCGGGTGTCGGAAAGAAAGAGCGTATAGGTTTCGCTGCGGGTCCCGCCCGTGGTATCCAGCGCACAGTGATTATAGACAAACTTCCAGTTGTTCTCACCATCACGTTTAAGTAAGACATCCTGTGCGCGGTAAGGTCCGCTGTTATTGGCGTACCAGCGCATCCGGAAATCCGTGAAAACGAATTCATAATATACGGCCTGCAGCATCATACCCCACCAGCGACCCTCATCCGTAATATCCAGCGTATCAAGATACATCATTTGGGCATTATCGATGGAAACGACCAGAGGATTGTCCGTCGGGGCATTATAGGCGACAATGGCCCGCGAAAGATAATCCCGGTATTTTGTTTCGCTGACCGGGATCTCCTGCATGTCTGCTGTCGTGCTCCATAAACTGTCAAAGATTGCCTGAGCATCATCCTGCGCCGGAAAGATGATGCGCGAACATGCAACGATTGCTTCTTCGGGACCGATATATCCGCCCGTATTCTGGGTTAAGGATATCCCCGGCGAGCCGAAACGCTGAATATGCGAAGCTTTTTCCAGACCACCCGCGGCGCGTTCAAATTTGTAATTGATGCCCTGAAAATCTTTTGAACAGGACAAAATGCATAAAATCACCATCAGTGAGAACAAGAAGGTCTTTTTCATTTTCATATCTCCTTTGCATGCTGACCGGAGAACAGGGGCATTGTCCTGTTCGCGAGATCGGTGTTCAGGACGGGAAGCAAAACCGCCGCTGGTTAATAAACTTCATAAATTATAAAGTAATTTGAAATGGTAAATCAAGAATGTCAACCAATATTTTCCCTATGTGAAAAAAAGCGACGGAAAGCTTCTGACGATCGTCCGGATGCGACCGGGGTTGATTGCGGCAGCTTATATGCGCAATTTAAGGATTTTACACGGCAACGCGGATCCGGACGGCGCGACCGGTCCCCGCAATCTTGAAAGGAAACGAGATTCTTTTAACAGACTTTTGAATAAAGGTTTTATTGACCGGCTTCATTATACCAGACGGCGCTGTACCCGTTGCCGAGCAGATCCGTATATCGCACGTTGATCCTGAACAATCCCGTAATATCGCGGGCCGGAAAGACGGAAACCGAATGGAAATCCATACCCTCCCGGGCTCCTTTCAGGTCATATAGCTCACCAATGTTAAACATACGTGCATTATCTCCAGGCTCCGTATTTTCAAATTCAAATGAAATATCCGTGATCAGCAGATCCGGATCAACGGGCCTGCCGTCCGGGAAGCGATACTGCACATCGATGGAAGTGAGCCGCCCTTCCGCATTGCAACGGATCGTCGGTACTGCGATCAGCAGAAACGCGTCCGCGCCGGCACTGGCATACTCCAGCGTGCGAACGGAATGGCTGCCGATCGTTATGGTATAGGTGCCGAATCTGAAGGGCGTCGCGGATGAGATCTGCGAGAACATATGTGAATCGTTTTCCGTGTAATGGTAAAAAGATGCTATAAAGTCGCCGCCGCCCGGATAGTACTCCTGCCAGGTGACGATGCTGTCGTAAGGCTCGCCGGCCGGACCGCTGAGACGTATAGGCGCTTGTTCCGGATTGACGTTCTTTCCGCCTTCCGAACGCAGGGAATAGCAGATATCCTTCTCTACGGAATCAAAAGGCGCGGCCGTCCGGATATCGGTCCCGAAGATGCCGCCCTGCATTTCAAAGGAACTCGACAGGATGATCTGATCCTGGCTCAATATATCCGGAATGCCGTCATTGTCCGTATCGATATTCTTTGCGGCAGAAGCGTAATAGGCGCCCATTTTTTTAAGGAAAGTAATTTCCGTTTCGCCCAGCAGGATCTCATTTCCCAGCGGATCGTGCGCCGGAATGATGCTGTAGCCGTCCTGTGTCAGGTCCTGCAGATCAATGACCGTGTTCTCTTCGTCGGAAAGGCCGACCAGCGGGAGCATCTGCAGTCCGCCGCAAAACAGGTTACCGATGTAATGATAAGCGCTGTCCAAAAAGGCAACGATCAAAACACGGCCTGCTTCAGCGTCAATACTGAATGCTCCTTCAGCGATACCTTCGATCTCGTAATGATTCCCGTAAAACACCATGACGTATACGGCATCGTTGATGGACAGAATACTGTCCGTTCCCGCCGGCGATGTCTTGCTCATGGATGCAGGCGGGATCGTTCCCTTAAGGGTCACGGCATTGCCAAAGATCATTCTGAAAATATCACAGCTGATCAAAGTCAGAAAAAGCAATAAAAGCAAAGTCGTTTTCTTCATTTTTTCTCCTGGGCGGTATATATCATGACCGCTGCTCCAAAAACCGGTGATAACTGCTGATGTTATAATGTGCTCTCGGTGATTTGCCGCCTTTTATTGAATGGATAGGTAAATTTATAGCAAAGGAAATAATTAGTCAAATGAAATCTATCTGCGTATGAGACGGATCAGAACTCGTTTGCCGGAATGACTTGTTTCACAGATGAAGCGCTTTTGCCGGGCCGGTGCCACATCATCATGCCGAACTGCCGGCGTTTTGCTTTTTCGCTTTTTGGGACATCAAGTTTTTCATTTGTGAGGGGATGGTATCCTGTGTAAAACATGGCCGTTGAGATCGTCATCGGCGTCGGATAAAAATCGGCGGCTTGCTGCAGTTTATGGCCGCTTTGCTTCAGCTGTCGCTGCAGGTCCAGCATCATGGCATCCGTGCAGCCCGGATGTCCCGAAATAAAGTAGGGGACAATATATTGCTCCTTGCCGGCTTTCCGTGAAAACTGCAGGAATTTTTCCAGAAATCTGAAATACAGCGTATCGGGCGGTTTGTTCATGATTCGTGTCACATCTTCGTTCAGGTGTTCCGGGGCGATCTTCAAATGTCCGCCGGTAAAGCGGGTGACCATTTTTTCCATGGCCCGCAGATCGGCCAGTGCAAGATCATGGCGCAGGCCGGATGCGATAAAAACATGATTGACGCCCGGAACTGCCGCAGCGGCTTTCAACAGCTCCGTATAGCGTTCCTGGTCCTCAACGACCAGATGCGGACAAATTTCCGGAAAAAGGCAGTTCATTTCCTTACAGCCGCCGATGCGGCAATGGATTCCGTACATATTCGCCGTGGGACCGCCGATATCGCTGACGGTTCCCCGGAACCAGGGTTTTTTGCTTAGCTCCCGGACTTCCTTCAATACCGAGGCCTTGCTGCGGCTCTGGATGCGCGGACCCTGATGAAAGGTAATGGCGCAGAAGGAACAGTTACCGAAACAGCCGCGGTGAGCCGTTATTGAGTCGTTGATCTGTTCCCAGGCCGGAATGCGTTCCCGGTATTTTGGGTGTGGTTCGCGGGTAAAGGGCAGGGCATACAAGGCATCCATCTCGGCAGTATTTAAAGGTTTTGCCGGCGGATTGATGCGGACGATCTGTTCGCCGTGCCGCTGATACAGGGTTTTGGCATAAGGATAGACGCGGTTCTCGTAATGCAGGCGCGTCATGGTGTTGAATGCCATCTTGTCCTTTGAAACCAATTCAAAGGAGGGTAATTCGATACTGTCCGGCGGGATTTCGGCGGAGCGGCATACCGTACCGGGAACGTCGTAAATTTCGCGGATATTTATGCCAGACTTCAGTCTTTTAAGAACTTCCTTTACCGGGCTTTCACCCATCCCGTAGATCAGCAGGTCCGCCTTGCTGTCCAGCAGGATGCTGCGGCGGACCTTGTCGTTCCAGTAATCGTAATGCGCCATGCGCCGCAGGCTGGATTCGACGCCGCCCAGAATAATGGGCGTTTCCTTGTAGACCGAGCGGATAAGATTACTGTAAACGATCGCGGCGCGGTTCGGACGTTTTCCCGCTTTGCCGCCCGCCGTGTAGGCATCGTCGGAGCGCTTTTTGCGGTTGACCGTGTAATGTGCGACCATGGAATCGATATTGCCCGCCGTCACCGCAAAACAGAAACGCGGTTCCCCCAGCCGGCGGATATCCTGATCGCTCCGCCAGTCCGGCTGATCCAGAATGCCGACCCGGTAGCCTTCCGCTTCCAAAACCCGCGCAATAATGGCGGTCCCGAAAGAAGGATGATCCACAAAAGCATCCCCGCTGACAATGATCACATCGCAGCGCTCCCAGCCGAGCGTTTTCATTTCATCCTTATTTGTGGGGAAAATATTCATAGGGAAATATTTATGGACAAGGAGCCTGTTCCTTACGGATATGCTAAGATTTTATTTTATACTCCGTGCCCGTTTTCAGATCCAAAAGTTCTACTCCCATTTCCGCCAGTTCATCGCGAATTTTATCGGCGGCCGCCCAATTTTTATTGGCCCTGGCGGCATTGCGTTCGGCAATTTTTTCACGGATAAAGGCATCGTCAACGGTGTTTTTTTTCTTTTCCTGATTGAAGAAGATCACGCCCAGGACACTGTCAATGGATCGCAGGGCCTTCATGATACGGTCACGGTCCCCGGGTGTCGGCGGGCGCCGGCTTATCTGGCGGTTGATCTCCCTGATCCCCTCAAACAGCGCAGAAAGCGCCGGTGAAATACCCAGGTCATCATCCATTTCTTCTTCAAAACACTGCAGCATCCTTTTTGTTGCGACTGTAATTTTGGCGGAATCCGGTCCCGGTGCGGTGTGCTGCAGGGAAAACAGAAAATCGTTAATACGCTTTAGCGTGTTTTCGGACGCTTCGAGCAATTCCGGCGAAAAATTGAGTTTCTGGCGATAGTGCGTGGATAACAGTGTATAGCGGATCGCTGCCGGAGAATAACCTTTTTCGATCAAACCGTTGATATAAATAATATTCCCCAGCGATTTGCTCATTTTGCTGTTTTTCCAAAGCAGGTGTTCGCAGTGCAGCCAGTATTTGACAAAGGGTTTACCGGTAGCACCTTCGCTTTGGGCGATCTCGTTCTCGTGATGCGGGAAAAGGTTGTCCACGCCGCCGGTATGGATATCGAAGGTCTCACCCAGATATTTCATCGACATGGCGGAGCATTCGATATGCCAGCCCGGGCGTCCTTTTCCCAGTTCGGTATCCCAGTAAACATTCCCGTCTTCGGGTTTATAAGCTTTCCATAATGCAAAATCGTTGGCGGATTCTTTGTCGTATTCATCCTCATTCACCCTTGCGCCGCTGCGCATTTGGCTCATATCCAGATGCTGAAGCTTTCCGTAACCCGGAAAGGCGCTGATCTTAAAGAAAATATTGCCGTCCTCTGCGCGGTAGGCAAGTCCCTTTTCAAGGAGCTTTTTCACCAGTTCCACCATTTCCCGAATATGTTCGGTGGCGGCCGGATAGTATTCCGCTTTATCAATATTGAGCGTCTCAAGGTCTTTAAAAAACGCCGCTTTAAAGGTCTCCGTATATTCCTGCAGCGAGATGCCGCTCTCGGCGCATTTTTTAATGATCTTATCGTCAACATCCGTCAGGTTCATGACCTGTATCACCTTATAACCTTTGAATTTCAGATAACGTTTTAGCAAGTCCTCGAATATATAAGCCCGGAAATTGCCGATATGCGCGTAATTGTAAACCGTCGGACCGCAGTTGTACATGCGGACATCGCCGGGATTCAGCGGCTCGAAGGGTTCCTTATTACGGGTCATTGTATT
The DNA here is from genome assembly GCA_028718545.1 of Fidelibacterota bacterium. Taxonomy (GTDB): domain Bacteria; phylum Fidelibacterota; class Fidelibacteria; order Fidelibacterales; family Fidelibacteraceae; genus M50B103. Next base: position 30,974 of record JAQULT010000016.1, read on the forward strand.
ATAAAATCTCAGGGGCATTCCATTATCCTTTCGCTTCTGCCGGAAAATAGCAAATAAATCGCGTTCTTAAAAGAAAGTTTTCGGCTCCGGGGAAAGCCCCGGAATAAATAATGAAAGCGGAAAATTCTGCGCTTTACCCTTAATGGGTCAGCGCATCCCTGATGATCAGTTCCAGCAAAGCGGAAAAATCCAGACCGCGGGCTTTTGCCGACTTGGGGACCAGGCTGCTGGCGGTCATTCCCGGGAGCGTATTTGCTTCCAGCAGAAAGATCTCTTCATCGGGTGTCATGCGGAAATCGATACGCGCGTAATTGCGCAGGCCCAGGGCTTTCCAGACCCGCAGTGCGCGTTGCTGCATATCCCGTGTCAGATCTTCCGATAAGGGAGCGGGGCAAAGGTATTTTGTGCTGTGCCCCAGGTATTTGGCCTTGAAGTCATACACACCTCCTGCATCGACCTCCAGGACGGGAAAGGCCTCGCCGGCAATGACGGGAATATTGAATTCCCTGCCCGGGATATAGCGTTCGATGATCAGCGTATCGCTGAAAGCCAGTGCTTCACGGCAGGTGGCTGTCATGTCGCAGGCTTCATGAAAGACGCTCAGGCCGACCGAGGACCCGGCGTCATTGGGTTTGACCACCAGGGGGAAGTTTATACGTTCCGGCCGGCTGACCGGTTTATCATGCAGTTCGCATTCGGCGCTTTGAACATTCACCGCTGCAGCGACCAGTTTCGTCTTATATTTATCCATGGCCAGCGCAGAAGCGGCAAATGCCGAGCCCGTAAAGGGAATGCCGGCAAGCTCCAGCATGGCGGCAATGGCCCCGTTCTCACCGTTCCCGCCGTGCAGTGCGTTGAAAACGATATTGACATTTTCTTTTTTCAACTGTAAAACCTGCGCTGTAAAGTGATCATCCCGCAGTCCGGCCATGCCTTTGAAATCGGTATTGTTCATTTCAATGCTACTGAGACTATTGCGAAATGCTTCCATTTGCGAAAGCGCTGTTGCCGGATCATAATACAGGACTTCATGTCCGTTTTCGCTCAGCGCCTTGCCGATCGCAACACCGCTGCTCAGAGAGACCATGCGTTCCGGCGAGGCGCCGCCCAAAAGTACACAGATCTTCATATTTGGTTTTCCTTGTTCATTTTCAGGATGCGATTGACAGCGTCCTGCAGATTCTCGACTTGTCTGAAGGGTACGCCGGCATCATCGCAGGATATCCTTGTCCGTTCTC
>JAQULT010000017.1 GCA_028718545.1 Fidelibacterota bacterium
TGGGGCGGGCAAACTCCGGGAACCCTGGAAGCTCCGTTGGCGCTGGATGCCACGGAAATCGATTCGATATCTTTCAAAGCGAATTGGAGTTCCGTATCCGCAGCTTCTTTGTACCAGCTCTATGTTTCGGAAAATGATGAATTCGGGTCTTTCATTGAAAATTACGGACCGAAGACAACGTCCCTGAATAATATGCTTGTATCCGGATTGGAATCCGGAACGGATTATTATTATAAAGTAAAAGCATCGGACGGAGACAATGAAAGTGTTTTTTCGAACAGCATCCATGTAGTAACGACCTCAGCAAATACGGAGATCCTTAATATTCCGCTTTCCTTTACTGTCGGAGCAGCTTATCCCAATCCCTTCAATCCTGCCTGCACTCTCCCCCTGAAACTTGACCGGGATATGTCCGTTGACATAAGCCTGATCGATATATCCGGTAATCTCAGAGAAGAGATCCATTCCGCTTATATGTCCGCGGGAAATCACAGGCTGACGCTGGATGCCGGAAGACTGAATTCCGGTATTTATATCATTCGTGTTATTGGTGCCGGTGACGTGCATGTCCAGAAAGTGCTTTTGATAAAATAATAGGAAAAAAGAAAGCGGTTCCTATTAATTTACTGCATAATATTTTGCCAAATAATCATCGGGTATAAAAATTAAATATTGATAAAAAGGGGATTATGGCGTATTTTTTACGATGATTTTAATGTGAAAGGATAAAGAAAATGGCATCTGTGAACATTCAATTCCCGGACGGATCTTTCAAGGTCTTTGAGCAGGGTGTGACCCCGATGGAGATTGCAAAATCCATCAGTGACGGTTTGGCACGCAATTGCGTTGTTGCCGAGGTCAACCACCGTGCCACTGATCTGACCCGTCCCCTTATCGAAGATGCCGAACTGCGTCTGATCACCTGGAAAGATCCCGAGGCGCATGATGTACTTTTGCACAGCACGGCACACGTGATGGCACAGGCCGTACAGCGCCTTTTCCCCGATGTGAAGGTTACGATCGGTCCGGCCATCGAGAACCGCTTCTATTATGATTTTGATACCCCTAAACCTTTTACGGAAGAAGATTTGCCACTAATCGAAGCCGAAATGCAAAAGATCATCGATGAAGATCAGCCGGTGCTCCGCCGCGAGATATCCCGCAACGATGCGATCAAATTCTTTGAAGAACTGGATGAACCCTATAAGGTTGAGATCATCCGTGAAATTCCGGAAGAAGAAATTCTTACGCTGTACAGTGAAGGCGATTTTACGGACCTTTGCCGCGGACCGCACCTGCTTTCAACCGGAAAGATCCCCGCATTTAAGCTCCTGAGCGTTGCCGGTGCCTACTGGCGCGGCGATGAACGCAATAAAATGCTTTCCCGCATTTACGGGACGGCTTTCCCCAGTAAAAAACAACTGGAAGCCTATCTGAACTTCCTCGAGGAGGCAAAGAAGCGCGATCACCGACGTCTGGGGAAGGAACTCGATCTTTTTGAGATTTCCGAAACGATCGGACAGGGACTGTCGATCTGGTTTCCCAAAGGCGCTCTACTGCGAAAAAAGATCGAGGATTACTGGTATGCGGAACACCGCAAACGCGGATATGATATCGTTCAGACACCACATATCGGTAAGGCCGATCTCTGGGAGACCTCCGGGCATCTGGGTTTTTACAAGGAATCCATGTATCCGGCCATGTCCATCGAAGGCAGGGATTACTACATCAAACCGATGAACTGTCCTTTTCATATCATGATCTATAAACGCCGGCAGACCAGTTATCGTGATCTTCCCCTGCGCTATGCGGAGTTGGGAACGGTATACCGTTACGAGTTATCCGGTGTGCTGCACGGCCTGATGCGGGTCCGCGGTTTTACCCAGGATGATGCACATATCATCTGTACGCCGGAGCAGCTGAGTGATGAAGTGGAGAAACTGCTGGAATTTTCCTTCGATTATCTGAAAGCCTTCGGTTTTCAAGAATACGAGATCTACCTCTCGACCAAGCCGGCTGAAAAATTTGTCGGCGAACCTGCACTTTGGGAACAGGCTCAGGAATCCTTGAGCAAATCTCTGAAGAAACTGCAGATCGATTACAAGATCGACGAAGGCGGTGGCGCTTTTTACGGTCCCAAGATCGATATCAAGATCAAGGATGCCATCGGCCGCATGTGGCAGTGTACCACTATCCAGTTCGATTTTAACGAACCGGAACGTTTTGATATGGTCTTTACCACCGCCGACGGTACGCAACAGCGTCCTTTTATGGTCCACCGGGCTATCATGGGATCCCTGGAGCGCTTTATTGGTGTATTGATCGAACATACCGCCGGAAAATTCCCGCTCTGGTATGCGCCGGTCCAGCTGAAACTCATTCCCGTCTCGGACAAATTCGCCGCGGGGGCCGAAAAGATCGCCGAAGCCGCCCGGGAGCGGGATCTGCGCGTAGAAGCTGATCTCCGCAATGAACGGGTGGCTTACAAGATTCGCGAAGCGGAGACCCTGAAGATCCCTGCGATGATCGTTATCGGACAGCAGGAAGAAGACAGCGGTGAATATAAATTGCGCCTGCAGGGCGGGGAAGAGTGGCCGGCAATGTCCCTTGATAAGCTTCTTGCCCGTCTGAAGGAACTGGAACGGGAAAAACGCTGAATTTATTAAATTTTATGATCGATCGATGCCGGGAAATTTTCTTTGCGCAAGGCGCCGGAAGCAAGAGGAGTTAAAGAATGAAATTATACGGAACCTGTAAATTTGTGAATAAAAAGGTAATCCTGCGTATCCGCGACCGTATTTGCGAAACCTCGGAGGAATTACTGGAAAGTGACCTGTTTGTTGCCGTCCTTTCCCGTTATGTCGGCGAGCTGAAACGCCGTCAATCAACCTTACTGGGCATCTTTGGAAAGCCGGTATCGCAGATCGGCGATAAGGATATCAATACATTGGTCAAGATCCTGCAGATCCTGGGGAAAATGCCCCTGGATACCGTTCCAAAACTTCTGGAGAACGGGAAACAATTTGCGGACAAGCCCGAATTGCTGCTTTCCTTTGTCGAGGGATTGTATAATTACTGGCGTACCTTTGAACGATTTATTATTTGCGATTCAACCCTGGAGGATTTTGACAAGCGTCCGTATCGGACCTTTGATGCTACGATTGAAGCATTGATGCATCTGGTTCGGCAGACGTATCGCGAGATCGAGGAGCACATTACCGGGCTGCATCCCCATATTTACCGACAGGTACATGCCGGAGCCGAGCTGGCGGTGATCGCATTGCCCAAAGATCTGCATCTGCCGCCGGGGACCTATTCGAAGCTGCAGCGTATCCCGTTGATCCGGCAGTTACTGCTCTATCCGCCGCTGTTGCTGGACCCTCCTATGAACAAACGCAGCGGCCGTTTCGAGCGTGTTGAGCGCAATCCGCTTGACCTTGTCAATCCGGATAATGGCGAATGGTTATGCTATCCCGCAAAAGTGGGATCCTTGCTCATCCTTGTCTACATACATGAAAAATTCTATGAGTTGGGCTTTTCGCTTTGTAACCTGTTTGAACCGGCGGAAGACGCCTTTCTGGAACGTCCGGCCGATGCCGTATATCTGTTTGGTGTGCCCGGGAATGCCCTGGATGATCTTGCCGCTCTGCCAACGGTCTTTTACGATGATGAGGAAAACAACATTCTGGTGGGCGCCTGTCCGAACGAGGACCGTTTCGCTTATTTCGGTTACCTGAAAAAAATGATACTGACTCTGCATAATATTGTGATGATGAAACGCGGGAATCTGCCCTTTCACGGAGCGATGGTCCGTATTCTGAGCAATGGGGGAGAAGAAAAGAACATCCTGATCATTGGAGAAAGCGGAACGGGAAAATCGGAAACCCTGGAAGCCCTGCGCATTATTGGTGAGAACCGGATACGCGAGATGCTCATTATCGCCGATGATATGGGATCCCTGGAACTGGGTGCCGACGACAGGCTTCTGGCCCGGGGTACGGAGGTGGGAGCTTTTGTCCGTCTCGACGACCTGCAACCGGGATATGCATTCGGCCAGTTGGACCGTTCCATCATCATGAATCCGGGGCGTGTCAATTCCCGCATTCTTCTCCCGGTGACCACCTACGAGGATCTCATCAAAGGCAGTCCGGTGGATATGGTTCTGTATGCGAACAATTATGAAGAAGTCGACGAAGAGCATCCGCTTATTGATATGCTGGAAAATCCGGAATCGGCATTGCATATCTTTCGCGAAGGTACTGCCATGAGCAAGGGCACTACCACGGCTACCGGTCTGGTCCACAGTTACTTTGCGAATATTTTCGGACCCGTTCAGTACAAAGCTCTGCATGAAACGATCGCAAAAAAATTCTTTGATGCATTCTATACAAAGGGCATTTTTGTGGGACAACTGCGTACCCGGCTCGGGATCCCGGGTTACGAGCAAAAAGGTCCCGAAGAAGCTGCAAAGGCCTTACTGGAACGCATATGAAGCACTCTTTGATAATAAAAGCGTACACAAGGGAAGTCCCGGACCGGGGCACTGATGTATATCTTTTTCAAAAAAATCTTGTCTTTCACCCGTTTACGGCAATATATTAGCGTCAAATTCCCTGGTGATGCGGAATTTTATTATTTATATTATCGTGTATAATTTAAAGGAGTCTTATTACACGGCCAATGACACAAAATGCGAAAACCCAAGAAGACGCAATACGAGTAAATGATGCTATCCGCGCGCGTGAAGTGCGTCTGATCAGCGAGGATGGCAAACAAATAGGCATTGTGAGCATACGTGAGGCGCTCAGTGAAGCTGAAAAAAGCGGACTGGATCTGGTGGAAATATCCCCGAACGCAGTTCCCCCCGTATGCAAGATCATAGATTACGGTAAGTACAACTACGAACAACAAAAGCGCGAGAAGATCAACAAGAAAAAGCAACACGTGATTACCGTAAAGGAAGTGCGTTTCCGCCCCCATACCGACACGCACGATATTGAGACCAAGGTCCGCAAGATCCGTGAATTCATCGAGAACGGCGACCGGGTCAAACTGTCTGTGATGTTCCGCGGCCGTGAAATGGCCCATCAGGAAATCGGAATGGAAACCGTGCAGAAAGTCATCGCACTTCTTGAAGATGTTGCAAGGATCGAAAAGGCGCCCTTACAGGAAGGACGCTTTATTACGGCTTATCTCGCCGCCAAAAAGTAAGGAGAATGTGAACATGCCCAAGATGAAAACAAATCGGGGTGCAGCAAAACGGTTCAAGCAGACCGGCTCAGGCGGTTTAAAACGCAAAAAAGCCTATGCAAACCACATTTTGACCAAGAAGTCAACCAAACGTAAACGCAACCTGCGCAAGCAGACGGGCGTTTCCTCGGCGGACCTCGGTCGTGTTGAAAAAATGTTGGGAATTTAATTCAGGCTTTTTTGAAGGAGAAAAAAAACTATGCCAAGAGCAAACAGTTCAGTACCAAGACATCGCAGACACCGCAAGATCATCAAGCTTGCAAAAGGACAATTCGGCGCACGGCGCAAATTATACAAAACCGCGGTTGAGGCCGTTGAACGCGGCTGGACCTATGCCTACCGGGATCGCCGCCAGAAAAAACGCGATTTCCGCCAGCTTTGGATCACCCGTATCAATGCCGCAGTACGGCAATACGGCCTGAGTTATTCCCGCTTCATTCATTTATTGAATGAAAAGGGCGTGGAGATTGACCGGAAGCAGTTGAGCGATATGGCTGTGCATCAACCGGAGGCATTTGCAAAACTGGTCGAAACGGTTAATAAATAATCAGCTGACTGGAAAAATAACCATGCCCTTCCGGCCTGATCCGGAACCTGTGGCAGCAAATATTAAAAAATTGCAGACATGAATAAAGCGACCGTCACAGAAATACGAAAGCAATTCGAAAAAGCCCTGGAAGAGGTACGTGATACCGCTGCGCTGGAAGCATTAAAACACGGCTATTTGGGAAGAAAAGGCATAATTGCCGGACTGTTTGCCCGTATCCGGGAAGTACCCCCTGAATCACGAAAGGAAACAGGGGAACTTCTGAATAGCCTGAAAACAGATCTCAGTGCGGCCATCGATGCACGCAGTATGCAATTCGCAGTTCCCCGTAAGCAGAAGGAGATCACCGATTTCAGTATGCCGGGCTATGCAATGCATCACGGTTCCCGGCACCCGCTGACACAAGCCGTTGATGATATGCTGAATATTTTTCAGCACCTGGGATTTGATATTGCCTACGGACCCGAAGTGGAGATCGACTGGTACAATTTCGAATCGCTGAACTTCCCGCCGGACCATCCGGCGCGCGACATGCAGGATACCTTCTATACCGAGGGCGGCGGCGTTTTACGGACGCATACTTCACCAGTGCAGACGCGCTATATGTCTACCCATAAACCACCGGTGCGTATTGTAGCTCCAGGCCGGGTATTCCGTAACGAGGCTATCAGCGCACGCAGCTATTGCCTTTTTCATCAGATCGAAGGTCTCTATATTGATGAAGGCATTACTTTTGCGGACCTCAAGGGAACCATTGAGCTCTTCTGCAGGCTCTATTACGGAAAGGATGTCCGGATCAAATTCCGCGGCAGTTATTTCCCTTTTACGGAGCCTTCCGCCGAGATCGACGTATCCTGTTTCCTCTGCGGAGGCAAGGGTTGTCCGGTTTGTAAACAGAGTGGCTGGCTTGAGATCATGGGTTGCGGAATGGTAGATCCGAACGTGCTTAAAGCCGTGAACTACGATAGCGAACGCTACAGCGGCTACGCTTTCGGGCTCGGTATCGAACGTATGCTGATGATGCGCCTGGGTATCAATGATATTCGAATCCTTTTCGAAAATGACGTGGAATTCTTAAAACAGTTTTGACCGGAAATAACAATGATCGTTTCAATAGACTGGCTCCGAGATTATATCGATATTGACATTCCGTTGGAAGAATTGGCGGATAAGCTGACGATTTCCGGTGCGGAATGTACGCTGAAATACAGCGGTGTCCGCATTCCCGAGGGCGTCCGGGTCGGCAAGGTCCTGGAAACGAGACCGCATTCTGATGCGGAAAAACTGACGGTTTGCAAGGTCGATGCCGGTACGGGTGAGATCCTGAATATTGTATGCGGAGCTCCGAATGTGAAAGAAGGCAGGCGGGTTCCCGTCGCTCTTGTGGGTACAAAACTGGCACCCGATTTCGAACTAAAGGAAGTACGCCTGCGCGGGGAGCTTTCGCAGGGAATGATCTGTGCGGAGGATGAACTCGGTCTGGGAAACGACCACAGCGGCATTATGCTGTTGCCGGACGACTATGAGATTGGCCGCGCCTTCGCAGATTATTATCCGGTTTATCCCGTTCTTGATGTCGAGGTTACCGCCAACCGTCCGGACCTGATGTCGCATTGGGGAGTTGCCCGAATGATCTCCGTGATCACGGGGAAACCCTTTAAAAAAATCCCCCTCGTATTGGAAGAAAAGGGAAAAGACATTCACGGAATTACCCGGGTCAGTATTGAAGATCCTCTTGCCTGCCCCCGCTACAGCGCCCGTATCGTTACGAATGTCCGTGTTCAGCCTTCTCCGGCCTGGCTGCAGCGGCGGCTGGAAGCCGTAGGCCTGCGTCCCGTCAACAACGTGGTGGATGCCGCTAATTACGTGCTGATGGAAACGGGTCATCCTCTGCATACCTTTGACCTTAACAGGCTCGCGGGTCCCGAGATCCGGGTACGCTTTGCACGCAAGGGAGAAAAATTCGAGACACTGGATCATAAGGAACGTATTCTCAGTGAAAATGTGCTGCTGATCTGCGATGCGAAAACTCCCGTCGCCCTTGCCGGACTCATGGGCGGACTGGAATCGGAGGTCGATGAAAACACAAGAAACATATTGATTGAAAGTGCATATTTTACACCCTCGGTAATCCGGAAAGCCTCCAAAGAACAGCAGCTTTCCACGGACGCATCCAAACGCTTTGAACGGGGGGCTGATCCCAATGAACGGCTCGAGTATGCCCGGGACCGCCTTGCCGCCTTGATCGCGGAACTGGCCGGCGGTGAGATCGCCCGAGGTCTTATCGACTTTTATCCGGAACCCATCCCCGCAAAGCGGGCGACCCTGGAACTTGAAAATGTCAGGCGTATTACCGGGATCGAGCTGAGTGCCGCGAACTGCCGGGCTACGCTGCAGGCGCTGGGTTTTGAGATTCTGAATGCAAACGATAAACGGCTTGAAGTCCGTATTCCCACATTTCGTCCTGATGTTGAACGCGAGATCGATCTGGTGGAAGAGGTGGCGGTCAATCATATGGACAAAATTCCTTCAATGCAGCGTATGTCCATATCCGTCCCGGCATCCTTTGATGCCTTTCACCCGTTTTTAACCGGGATCCGTCAATTTTTTACGGGATACGGCATGCACGAGACCGTCAATAATTCGCTGATCGGCGAATCCGCCGCAGCCGCAGGTATTTGGGGATATCCCCCGCTGAAGATCCTCAACCCCCTTTCCCAGGAAATGAATGTGCTGCGGACCGATATGATCCAGCCGCTTTTAGGCAGCCTGCGGATCAATGCGCTGCGTAAGCGCGGGGATATCCGCCTTTATGAGCTGGCAAATGTGATTGAAAAAGATCCATCCGCCGAGACCGGAGCACGCGAACACCACAATCTTGGGGTCCTCTGCAGTTCTTCGCTGTGGGGATTAAACTGGAACGAACCCGAAAAAAGTGCTGATTATTTTTACTTGAAAGGGATTCTGGAACATTTCATGGAGGATCGGGGTTTCGTTTACAAGCTGCGTGAGAATACGCAGAATGCGGCATTTGAGATTCTCTGCGATATTCTGGTCCGAAAGGAACTTATAGGCAGGATCGGACAGTACCGCGACGAGATCTTTGAAAAATTGCAGTTGCAACACCCGGTGGTAATCATGGAACTGCAGGTGGAAAAATTATTCGAATGGTATAAACCGCAGAAACAGTATACGCCGCCTCCGGCTTATCCTTCGATCTTCAGGGACATGTCCCTGGTCATGGATAAAAAGACTCCGGCGAACGTTCTGATCAACGAGATCCTGCAACAAGGCGGCAAATATCTCATTGACTGTTTGCTTTATGATTTGTACATTGATGATAAGAAACTTGGTGAAGATAAAAAGGCATTATCGTTCCGCCTGGAATTCCGAAGTGACAAGAAAACACTGAAGGATTCGCAGATCGATGATGTAATGAGCAAGTTGTTTAAACGGTTAGAAAATCAATATGGAGCTCGGCTAAGGTAATGGATATCAGCTCTTTTGAGATCTTAGAGAAAAAAATTAACCAAGCCCTCGAAGTTCTGAAACAACAAAAGGGATCCGAAGGTGAGGTAAACGTGATCCTGACGCGGAGTCAGATCGAACGCATCACCTCGAAATTGGCTGAAATAACGGAGTGGATCGAACATGCCAAAGTATGAATACGACCCTCAAACAGTTGAACTGGAATTTCCGGAAGACAAACCGGTCAAAGTGACCATTTACGGACAGGAATTCCCGTTGCGGGGTAAGGACCCCGCATTTATCCATCGCGTTGCAGACTATGTCAACGAGAAAATGATGGAGGTCGGAGCCAATATGTCCGGCAAGCTGATCATTGAGAAGATCGCGATCCTTGCCGCCCTGAACATCGCGGGTGAGTTGTTTCAATTGAAGCAGGATAACCAATCCGTTGAGGAATATATTCAGAGCCATTCTGAATCGTTGATCGGTCTGATCGACGAACAACTCAATACCTGAAAAGAGCTCCTGTAAAAAGGAGTAAAACATGTTAAGCCTATATCTGCTTGTGGGATTTGTATCTGCACTGGTGGCTTCGCTTATTGTCATTGTAATTTTCCGCACAAAGATCGGAAAACTGCAGACCTTTAAGACCGAGCTTCTGGAAAGTGCGCGTAAGGAAGGCGAAACGCTGAAGAAAGAACTGATTCTGGAAGCGAAGGACGAAGCCATCCGTATTAAACAAAAAAGTGAGGATGAATATAACGAAAAGCTGCGGGATATCCGCAACATGGAGCGTGAGATACAGAAACGGGAAAGTAATCTGGACCGTAAGAACGAAAGCATGGACCAGCGTTACGAGTCCCTGCAGAAGTTCGAACAGAATCTGAAAGAAAAAGAAACGGCCATTGCGGAACGGGGAGAAGATCTTGAGAAACTGATCGATGAAGAGCAGGTCCGGCTCGAGAAGATCGCCGGCATGACCCGTGAAGAAGCCAAGCAGAATCTCAAGGAAAGCCTCTATGAAAAAGCGCGCATCGAAGCCCAGGTCAAGGTTCGTGAGATCAAGGAAAGCGCTGTTCTCAATGCCAATAAAGAAGCGAAAAAAGTTATTATTGAGGCTATCCAACGTTCGGCCGCCGATCATACTTCCGAATCTACCGTTGCCGTTGTGCCGCTGCCGAACGATCAGATGAAAGGCCGTGTGATAGGGCGCGAAGGACGGAATATCCGGCATTTTGAATCGCTGACCGGTATTGAACTTATCGTTGACGACACCCCTGAAGCCGTGGTGCTTTCAGGATTTGATCCGGTCCGCCGCGAGGTCGCCCGCATTGCGTTGGAAAAATTGATACAGGACGGCCGTATTCATCCGGCACGCATTGAAGAAATGATCGAAAAAGCAAGCAAAGAGGTGGAAGAATCCATTATTCAGGCGGCCGAAGAGGCGACACTGGAACTGGGTTTACCGCATTTCAACGCCGAGATGATGCATTATATTGGAAGCCTCAAATACCGTACCAGCTACGGTCAGAATATTCTAAAGCATTCCATTGAGGTGGGCTGGCTTTCCGGACTGATGGCCGCGGAACTTGGCATGGACGGCCAGATGGCAAAGCGTGCCGGTTTCCTGCATGATATCGGAAAGGCGATCGACCGCAATGTCGAGGGCACCCATGCACTGATCGGCGCTGAGATCGCACGCCGCAATAAGGAAGATAAAATTGTGGTGAATGCCATTGAATCCCATCATGAAGAAGTGGAAATGATCCATCCCATTTCCGCTCTGGTCCAGGCGGCGGACGCGATCAGCGGATCGCGACGCGGTGCCCGCGGCCAGACACTGGAAAACTATATTCACCGGATGGAAAAACTTGAAGAGATCTCGAACAGCTTTAAAGGCGTCAGTAAGACCTATGCCATTCAGGCAGGCCGCGAAGTGCGCGTGATCGTGGAAGAAAACCAGATCGATGATGCGGCTTCCGACCTGCTGGCTGAAGATATTGCCAATAAGATCCAGAACGAGCTGACCTACCCCGGACAGATCAAGGTAACGGTTCTCCGCGAACACCGTTCTATCGGATATGCAAAATAGCGAGGTATCATGACGAAAATTCTCTACGGGAAACCGGTTGCGGAAGCCGTAAAAGAGGGACTCAAATCCCGGATTGCCGATCTTAACGATAAAGGACTGCAGCCCGGACTGGCGGTCCTGCTGGTCGGCGAGGATCCTGCGTCCTGCGTCTATGTCCGCAACAAGTCACGTGCCTGCGAGGAGCTGGGGATTTTTTCGGAGACGATCCGGCTCCCCCGGGATACGGAACAATCCCGGCTGAACGCAAAGATCGATGAACTGAATGCCGACCCGCGTTTTCACGGCATTCTGGTGCAGATGCCGCTGCCGAAAGGACTCAGCGAACGCGAAGTGGTTAGGCGCATTCTTCCGGAAAAAGATGTGGATGGTTTTCATCCCTTTAACGTGGGTTCCATGGTTCAGGGTATCCCCACCTTTCTGCCCTGTACGCCCGCGGGCATTATGAAAATGATGGAATATTACGATATCCGTCCGGCGGGGAAACATGTAGTAATCGTCGGGCGTTCGAACATCGTTGGAAAACCGATGGCCAATCTTCTCTGCCAAAAATCTCCTCGTGCCAATGCAACGGTTACCCTTTGCCATACCGCAACCGAAAATCTTCAGGCACATACCCTGCAGGCGGATATCCTGATAGCAGCAGCGGGAATGCCGGGGATGATCCGGGAAGAGATGGTCCGTGAAGGCGTGATCGTGATCGATGTCGGTGTAAACCGCATTCCGGATCCCACAGCAAAGAACGGGACCCGGCTCTGCGGCGATGTGGATTTTGATCGGGTATCCTGTAAAGCGGCGGCCATTACACCGGTGCCGGGTGGTGTAGGACTGATGACCATAGCCATGTTAATGCAAAACACGGTCGAGGCCGCTGAAAACTGTCTTAAATGAACAGGCGAAAATGGGCAGACATCAAAAACGGCGTTACTTTGCAGTGCTTTTTGTTATTCTCTTTTTGGGATTAAGCGGTCTGTTCCTTACAAAAACCGATACGGGATTCACCCTCTTATATAAAATGCTCAGCCGCCAGATCAACCGGCGGAGTAATTTTAGTATATCTGTCAAAGAACTGAGCGCCGGCATGAAGACACAGATCCGTGCCGGCCGCCTTGAATTTGCGAATGCGGATTCCTCTCTGTTCTTTAGCGTGGATACCATGAACATCAACTATGGCGGTATCTTTGAATTGCTGGGGAAACGCCGTATGGACACACTGACATTAAGTGATCCGCAGCTTTATATCCGGATCAGGGAACAGCAAAAAGATCCTGCGGAAATACCGGAGCTGAAATTCCCGCAGTTCTTAATTGGACAGATCATACTGCAACGCATGAAGATCCGGATTGAAACTCCCGATACGCTGTTTGTTCAGGAGATCGAACGCGGCTGTTTTTCTTACAGCGGCCGCCGTGACGGCGCACAGATCCTGATCCGGGACTTCCGTGCCGCGCTGCCTCGGAACCTTGCTTTGATCAGGGACATGTCCGGAGAATTGACCTTTAAAAACGATATCGCTAAATTACGGGATCTGAATTTTACCCTCAATGACGCAAGCGTTCGCTCATCAGGTAAAATACGCTATTTGGAACCCCTGCGCTTTCAGTTTAATTTCAATGTCGATGGAATAGTACCTGCCCGCTACCTGGATTATACTTTTATTCACGAAGATGATAAGCTCAGTTTGAAACTGGGATTTATGGGAGATCTCCGCGATTTCTCGGTGGTCGCCGATCTGGGTGGCGTATTGAACAAGAAAAAAATCCATTATGCCAATATCAGCCTCGAATATAAGAATGATTACATTCACCTTCTCGGAGCGAGTTTTAAAAATCCCGGGAGCGATCTGTCCCTGTACGGTTCCTATGACATGAAGGACAAATATATCAGCACCAGCTTTTCCTCTCATGCATTAAGGCCTTCGGACTGGGACAGCGCCTTGCCGGATTTCGGCTTCCGCGGACGGCTGCGTGCGAACGGATATCTGGACAAACAGCTTAGGATCAACTATGACCTGGATGCACAGCGGATCTATGGGCTCCCCTTTGTGCATTTAAGCGGAGATGCGGTGGTTGATAGTATGGAAAGTATTCTTCTGGAATCCAGCAATATCCTGACCCTGCCGGGCGGCACCCTGAAAGTCCGCGGAAATATTGAAGATCTTAAAAACTTGAATCTGGATGTCTATGGGAATATCGATTATTTTGGTAACCTGGAACTGCCCGGAATACAGCCCTTTGAAGCCGAGCATCTGGTTCTTACTCTCAAATTGCTGGGGAGTCTGCAGGACCCCGACATTCAGTTCAACGTCAATCTGGATACTTTACGCTATGACCGGGTTTCATTGTACAATACCAATATTTCACTGTCCGGGAACCGCATTGTAAAAAATCCATCCGGCGCATTTTTAATATCCTTTGATCACGCCAGTATAGATTCCCTTTCCATTGGTGCGGCCGAAGCCTATATCCAGATGGAAAAAGATCTGATCAGTCTGAATTATCTGGACCTGACCGCTCCGAATTATAATGTCAGTATGTCCGGTTCTATCCGGAATTTTCGGGATTTCCGCATTAATTCCCTGCGTGGGACCTATATGAACCAGAACATTTACCTTCTGGATACCCTTTCACTCGCCCTCTACGACAATGGCTTTTCTCTGTCACGCTTTGATCTTTTATACCGCGATGCCCTGCTTTACGGTTCTATGGATGTCATGAACGACTCGCTTTGGGGCAGCATCAATATTGCCGGTGCCGATCTGGGAACCTTGCCCCTGATAGCCTATCTTCCGGATAGTATTGAAGGTCTGCTGGATGTCAATATCGATGTCAACGGCTATTTAAATGCACCCCGTATCCGGCTGCAATCCTCACTGCGTAAAGCCCAAGTTCTGGGGGTAAACGCGGAACGAACCCGTACCCGGATGGAATATGCGGATAAACGTCTGCTTATCCGAAATTTTACCGTGGATTTTGAAGCGCAGCGCTCTCTGCAGATCAGCGGGAGTATTCCCCTGGATATCAATTTTGCACGCATGAATCCTGTCAAGCTTCTTCAGCAAGACAGCATCAATGCGGACATCAATGTGAAAAATGCCCGCTTTTCAAAGCTTGTCCCCCTGCTTGCCCCGGATCTGGATGTCAGCGGGACAGCCAATTTTCAGGCTGCCGTCGACGGTACAATGCAAGATCCGCGGGTGAACGGTGAATTGCGTATTCTTGCTCCGCGAATAGACAGGATTCCCGCCGATACGCTGTTCAGCAAGATACGTTACCGCAATGCACGCTTGTATTTTAACGATGTCCGCCTTATTGCCAATAACGGAAGTTACCGGGGAAATGCACATTTATATACGGATTTGAGCATTACGCCGAAGGGGCCGCGTTTTTCTGCGGACAGCAGCGTTTATGCTTATATACAGGGCCGCGATGACGAGCTGCTCTATCTAACACCCTTTCTGGAAAATATCGAAAACCTGAACGGAGATTTTTTCACTGAACTTGAAATACGGGGTTCCTTGCGCAACAGCATGAAGAACGGCCTTATCCGGGTAAGAAACGGACGTCTGATCCTGGATATGCTGGCAAACGAGATTGAAAACCTGGAGGGAGAACTCCGGATGAAGGACAATATTGCGGACGTGGATCTGCGGGGGAAATTACCCTCGCTTTCCTATACGCTTGCCGGTGTTCTCGGCCTGAACAATCCCGCCGCGCTGAATACGCACAATTTCCGTGTGGGCGGAAAAATGGATATGAAGCAGCTTATCCGTCCGAAATTTGATGTCCGCATAACCGGAAACCAGGTGTCGGTGGTAACATTGGATGAAAATTATAATCTGACTACCGAAGAGGTCGATATTACAGTGCAGGGACGGGATACGCTGCAGGTTGCGGGAGATGTTACGATCCGGGAGGGACTGATCGAACTGGGCTTTACCCGTCCGGTTGCCGGTATCGAAAGTCCCGCAGACCGTAAAATTTACACCGAATACGCACTGAACGCCAATGTAGACAAGATATACCTGCGGAATCAGTTCATCGACGCAACTCTGGCCGGCGAAATGATGCTGCTGAAATACGCCAGTGATGAAAAGGTGCGCATCGGCGGCCAACTGGATGTCAGTCAGGGATTCTTTAACTACTGGGCTTCCGTGTTTGAACTGGACGAGGGCAGTATTGTCTTCGATCAGTTTCAGGGCAACCATGAATTGAACTTTACCGCCTTCAAGCCGATCAGCAGGGGAAACCGTATCATTGCTTCTATTACGGGACCGCTGAACAATCCGGAGATTGATTTTATTGATGAAGACAATCTGATGAGCAAGGCGGAGATCGTGCGGGAGCTGACCATCGGACAGATCGAGAATACCTTTTCAAAAGGAGGCAATACCGCTCAACGCACAACAACCGCACTCCTGGCGCTTGCCGAGCGGCCTCTCGAACAGCAGGCACAAAAACTCGGTGTCATGAGCGGGCTGGACCGTATTGATATCAAAGGCGGGGAAGCGACCTATATTGACAGTACCACCGCCGTTATTGTCGGCGGCCGCATCGGCAGGAATTTCTATCTGACCTACGAAGGTTCACGCTCGGAGCCAATGAATATCGAAATTGAATACCGTATCAATAACCGCCTTTCCATTGTCGGTACGGCCGATGACGAAAGCGTATCCGGTGCCTTCCGCCTGAGGTTGCAGTATTGATGAAACGCGTTGTCAAAATATTGCTGACGATTCTGGTCCTGAACCTGCTATTTGCCCAAAATGACGATGTTCTGACCGATTATCAGCTGCGCAAGATCCTTTTTAAGGGAAACCAGAGTTTCAGCAACAATCAGCTGCGGCGCGTGGTCGATATCCGTCCGGTCTATACGCGTCGCGCTATGCAACGCATCAGCTACCGCTATATTAAATCACAAACAAAGAATATCAAGAACTTCTATGTCAGCGAAGGATTCCTGAATTGCACGGTGCGGGATTCACTGGTTATCCATAATGAAAAAAATCTGCATTTGTATTTTAATATCCGGGAGAACGAACGCTTCACCGTTCGCAAGATATCCATTGAAGGGAACACTGTCCTCAGTGACGGCGAGATCCTGGAACTCCTGGACATGCGCGTCGGGGATCCCTTCCGGCAATATGTCTATTACAACAATATCAATAAGATCCTGACCCGTTACAGCGAACTGGGCTATCCTTTTGTAAACGTCCGTGAAGAATTCGATTGGGGTCGCCTGCTGGAGATCACCCTTTATATTCAGGAAGACAGGACCTATAAAGTCAATGAGATCTATGTCAAAGGGAATAAGAACGTACTGGAATCTTCCATTCGGAAGCATATAGATTTTAAAAAAGAAGAGACCTACCGGCTGAATCGCATTAACCGGACGCAGGACCGAATTTATGAAATGGGTGCCTTCAGTTCGGTAAATATTGTCCCGGTTAACCCAAATCACCAGACACAGCGCCTTGATATGGAGATCAAGGTTGTTGAAAGCAAGGCTCGGCGTTTTGATGTGGAGTTCGGAGCCAGTCAGGGCTACACCGAAAAGATCGGCTATTCTTCGCTTTATATTCAGCCGGAATGGCTGCACAAGAATATGCTGAACCGCGCGCACCGCTTCAGTGTGGGACTCAAATACGAAGCGGTTTTCCATAACCTCAATCTCGATCATGGTGTCAATGCAAGCATTAGCTATACCGTACCCTGGCTGATCCGTTTCCGCCTGCCCACCACACTGAAACTTTACTACAACAGGAATATTTATTCGCCTTTTAGCGACCTGAAGATCAGTGAAGACGACGTACTTACGGATTACGGTATCAACCTTTCAAGTATTTGGCGTTATAACCGCAATATTTATGCCCGGACTTCCCTGGCGCTGAAGAACCTGAAAAGTGAACTCTCCGGTGAAGGCTTTGAACCGTTAACGGAAATACTGATTCAGGCACGCTTTGATAACCGCGATAATTTCATCTATCCTTCAAAAGGCTGGAACATTCTGCTCTACAGCGGGTATGTGCTAGGTACGCAAGAGGAGACGGAAACCGATTATTTCCGAATTGAGACCTCTATGAACAGTTATATCCGGATTTTACGGAATCTGGTTGCCGCCGGGAGGTTCGAGATTGGCCAGTTCTTTGACAGAAAGACCATCAATCCCATTTATCTGTACCGGATGGGCAGCGAATCGACCGTACGCGGCTGGTTCCAGTCCATCGGGGATCCTTATCAGACCGCATCGGGAGATACCATTTATGCGGGGAAGAGCAAGATCATGGCGAATGCGGAATTGCGCTTTGACCTGATCTGGAATTTCGGCATCAATGCTTTTATCGATGCCGGTCGTCTTGACCGGGATTTTAAGGAGATCCTTAGCCTGGATAAATACTATATCAATACCGGTTTCGGTATTTACTACAAGACCCCTATTGGTCCGGTCCGGCTTGAACTGCCGATCCTGATCAATAATCCGAACAAGGGAACGGAGCTTGATGTCGAGCGCAGTTTTTTAAGAAGAATTAATTTTGGGCTTTTATTTGCCTTTTAAAGCGATGAACGTGTAAATTCAGCATATCTTTGAAAAGAAAGCGGAGGAGTTGAAAAAGATGAAAAAAACAATCGGTATCCTGTTTATGGTAATAGTACTGTTATTCTCCTGTAGCGATAAGCGCACAGCGGAAAAAATGTTCCAGGACGGCACGGCGCTTTACGAGCAGGAAAAGATCAGCCGGGCAATCAAAACGCTTGAGAAGCTTTCCAATACCTATCCGGATGATCCGCTTGCCGTTAAGGCCAATTATCGTATGGCAGAGATCTACGGCGGTGACCTGCAGGATTTTGAGAACAGTGTCGTGAGATATACCTATATTGCCGATGAATATCCTTCACATGAAGATGCCCCGAAAGCACGTTTTATGGCCGGTTATACGCTTGCAAATATTATCCGGGACTTCGAGCGTGCCAAGGTGGAGTACAATAAATTTATCCGGGATTATCCCGAGCATCCCCTCGTAGAATCCGTAAAATTCGAATTACGGAATCTGGGAAAAGAGCTGGACCAGATCGAGGAACTGAAAGGCATTATGCAGGGTACTGAAAAGAAATAGGGGATGTCACATGGAATTCAATCTTGCTCTCTTAAATGAACAAATTCAATCCGAAAGTGTATTTTTAGATAAAATAAAAAAAGAGCTTCATAAGGTATTGATCGGTCAGGAGAAGATGCTGGAGCGTCTGCTGATCGGACTGCTTTCCGAAGGGCATATCCTGCTGGAAGGCGTACCCGGACTTGCCAAGACCCTGGCGGTCAAGTCGCTGGCACAGGCGATCAATACCACCTTTCACCGTATCCAGTTCACGCCGGATCTCCTGCCTTCGGACCTGATCGGCACATTGATCTACAATCAGAAAAATTCCGCTTTCGATGTTCGGAAAGGTCCCATCTTTGCCAACATCATCCTGGCGGATGAGATCAACCGTTCTCCCGCAAAGGTCCAGGCCGCCCTGCTGGAGGCAATGCAGGAAAAACAGGTCAGTATCGGCGATACCACCTATCCCCTGGAAGAACCTTTTCTGGTGCTTGCAACGCAAAATCCCATTGAACAGGAAGGCACCTATCCCTTGCCCGAAGCGCAGGTGGACCGTTTTATGCTCAAGGTCAAAGTGGATTATCCCAGTCAGGACGAGGAAATGAAAATGCTGAACCTGTTGACGGCGAATCTTCTGCCCGAAGCGGTTTCCGCCGTTGTGGAACCCGCCCATATCCTGAACGCCCGCAAGGTGGTCCGCAGTATTTATGTTGATGAAAAGATCCACAAATATGTCACCGATATGGTCTTTGCCACACGCTATCCGGAACGTTTCGGGCTTGAATCGCTGAAGGATCTGATCGATGTGGGTGCTTCGCCCCGCGCCTCGCTGAACCTGGTACGGGCAGCTAAAGCCCATGCTTTTCTCCGGCATCGCGGCTATGTCACTCCCGAGGATATCCGCGAGATCGGAATGGATGTGCTGCGGCACCGTATTCTGCTTTCCTTTGAAGCGGAGGCTGAAGATATCAGCGTCGAGGACGTCATTCAAAAGGTCTTTGATACCATCCCGGTCCCCTGATCATGCTTCCGCGCGAGATACTGAAAAAAGTCAAACAGGTAGAAATTCAAACACGCCGCATTGTCAATGATGTGTTTTCAGGCGAATACCGCTCAATTTTTAAAGGGAAAGGCATGTCCTTTTCCGAAGTGCGCGAATACCAGCCGGGCGATGATGTCCGCGTCATCGATTGGAATGTCACAGCGCGCCACAATAAGCCCTATGTAAAGGTTATGGAAGAGGAACGTGAACTGACCGTCTATTTTCTCTTTGACGTATCCGCTTCCGGGAGGGTGGGGAGCCATGAACGTTTCAAGAGCGAAATTGCAGCGGAGATCTGTGCCGTACTGGCTTTCAGCGCCATCCGGAACGGCGATAAGGTCGGTCTGATCAATTTTTCCGATAAGATCGAAAAATACCTTTCACCGCGAAAGGGCAAAGCCTATGCCATGCAGCTGATCCGCGAAGTGCTTTTCGGGGAATACGATGACCGTGGTACCCATATTGAAAAAGCACTGGAATTTCTTTCCCGCGTTGCCAAGAAGCGCAGCATTGTCTTCCTGCTCAGCGATTTTTATGATACCGGTTTTGAACAGGCCCTGAAGGCGGTAGCCAACCGGCATGACCTGATCCTTGTCCATATTGTAGACCCGCTGGATGTGGAAATCCCGGATATGGGGCTCTTTCCCTGTTATGACGCCGAGAGCGGCAAACAGATGCTTATCGATACCTCGCTGAAGGCTGTACGCGAGGCGTATGCAAGGCGTTATATCGAACGCAGCCGGAATCTGGAACAGCTCAGCCGCAAAAGCAAAACGGATCTGATCCACATCCGTACCGATACCTCTTATATCGAACCGCTAAACCGCTTTTTCAAGACCCGGGGGAGACAACAATACCGATGAAACGCCTGCTTACAGCGCTCTGCTTTTCGATTGTTCTTCTTGCCGCCGAAGTGCAGATCAAGGCGGAATTTCCCGAAAGAAAGCTGTACATCGGCGACCGTATCCGCTTGCGCTATACCCTGAGTCAGGCAGAAGATCTAAAACTTCTGGCTCCGGATGCCCGGGAATGGATCCGGGATATTGAGATCCTTGACCAGTCTTCCGAAAGCGTCCGGAAAAAAACGGGAAGGTACCGCTACACAATTGAAGGAGCTGCCTTTGATACCGGTTTTGTGCATATCCCCGCGATGCCGCTGATCCTGTATCGCGAAACGGGGGATACACCGGCCGATACCCTCTATACTCCCGAAAAATTCCTCTACATTTATTCCGTCCTGGACAGCACGGCTGCCGCGCTTCCCCTGCGTCCGCCACTGCCGGTCTCGCCCCTGTGTTGGTGGGAGTTACTCATTGTTCTGCTGCTGCTGACGGCTTCGGCTTTTCTGCTGTATTACGGTCTTCGACACAATAAAAAGCCGGATGAGAAAATCTCGGGACCTTGGCTTCCCCCGGATGAAAAAGCAAAAAAGGCGCTTGCTGAACTCCGGGAAAAACAGTATCCTCAAAAGGAAGAATGGAAAGCGTTTTATCTTGAATTGACCTATATTATCCGGGAGTATTATGAAGCCGTGTTCTTTGTACATCTGCAGGAACTGACAAGTACAAATCTTCTTGAGGAGTTGCTGAAACACCTGGAACCTGAAGACATGCCGGAAGTGCGGGAATTTTTCCGTTTTGCAGATCTGGTAAAATTCGCTAAAATGCCCGCATCGCAAGAACGCTGCGGTCTTGACCTGGCACGTGTCCGGCGCCTGATCGAAGAAAGCGAAGAAAAATTACAAAAAAGAAGCGAAATGGAGTTAAGCGATAAGAAATCGGATATTCCTGCCCGGGTGGAAGATGAGCAGTAAAAAGAAAAAAGGGACAGTATGCTAAAGATCGAAGGGATCAGCAAATCTTTTACGGGTGTCAAGGCCGTCAACAATATTTCTCTGGAGATCCCGCGCGGCAGTATCTTTGGTTTTTTGGGACCCAACGGGGCGGGGAAGACCACTACGCTGCGTATGATCATGAATATTCTCCAGCCGGATACCGGACGTATCCTGATCGACGGCATTCCCGGAGAGCGTTACGATCACAGTAAGATCGGTTACCTTCCTGAAGAACGGGGATTGTATCAGAAGGCGCTGGTCCGGGATGTGGTGGAATATTTTGCCAAACTGCGGTCTATGTCCGCAGCGGATGCAAAAACCAGTGCAAGCTACTGGTTTTCCCGTCTGCAGATCGGAAGCCTGGCAGATAAAAAGGTCTTTGAACTTTCCAAAGGAAACCAGCAGAAGGTACAGTTTATGATCGCTGTGATCAACGATCCGCAGCTGATGATTCTGGACGAACCCTTTACCGGGCTGGACCCATTGAACCAAAAGATCCTTCGGGAGATCATGAAAGAATTCAAAGCGCAGAACCGTACTGTCATTCTCAGTACGCACCTGATGGCAAAGGTGGAGGAAAATTGCGATGCCATGTGCCTGATCCACCGGGGGGAGATCAAGGCCCAGGGAGCAACAAAGGATATCATTGCGCAGCACGGAGGCTCGCTGGACGACGCCTTTATTGCGCTGGTAGGAGAGAAAATTGAATAAGACACTCTGCATTATTCAGTGGGAGCTCAAGCGCGGACTGCGTTCAAAGGCCTTTCTGGTCTCCATGCTGATGCCTTTTTTGGTGCTGATGATCGCGATCGTTCCCACATTCATGGCGATGAAAGCGGATATCAATGAAAAAAACATGGGTATTGTCGACCTGGATACGGGAATGTATGAAAAACTGAAAAGCCACATTAATACGGCATTCGTGAACAAGAACGGCAATCCCGTCTACCGGATCCAGGCATATCCTTCAACACCGGAAAACCACGATACCCTTGTTCAAACTCTGATCCGTGACGGGATTGCGGATATCCTGCTGGTCATCCGTCCGGATTTTATCCGGGATGCCCGTGTCGAGATCTATCACCGCCAGGACCTGGGGATCGAAGAGATCTCGCGGCTTGAACAGTCTTTGCAGAAGTTCAGTATGGAACAACGTATCCTGTCGTTGGGACTGACCCGGCAGGACATGAACTACTTACTGGAAAAACCCGAGATCGCGTTGTTTGAGATCGGGAAGGGCGGCGATGCTTCGCGTTCTAATCTGATCGCCCGCTACGGTGTTCCGGGCATCTTTCTCTGGCTGCTGGTCATGGGTGTGGTCATGAGCTCTTCCATGCTGATCAGCGGCGTGATCGAAGAACGCTCGAACCGCATCATCGAGATCCTGATGTCCGCTGTCAAAGCGCGGGAACTGATGAGCGGCAAGATCATCGGCATCGGATTGCTGGGTGTGTTTCAGATCCTGCTCTATCTGGTCATTATTCTGGTTTTTACTCTCTGGGGAGGCAGTGCGCTGAACATGGACCTGAAACTTGCAGATGTGTTCACACCTGCTATGATCTGGTATTTTCTGTATTTTATTCTGGGTTACTTTATGTACGCCTCGCTGTATGTGGGATTGGGATCCCTTTTCGACAACGAACGCGATGCCCAGCAATCTGTCGGCTATCTGAGTCTCTTTGCCGTGCTTCCCATTATGCTGATACAGCCCATTATGATGAATCCGCATACGCCGCTGGCAAGCATCCTGGCCTTTATCCCGCTGACTACGCCCTTTATGATGATCCTCAAGATCGGAATGCTGTCCGCATCCTTCTGGGAAAGCCTGGGAATGATGTTGTATCAGATCTTCTGGATGTTGCTCATCATCCGGGCCGGTAGCAAGCTTTTCCGGACCCGCATTCTGATGTACGGCAAGCGGGCGACCCTGAAAGAAGTGCTGCAATGGATGCGAAAATGATTTTTCATGTTTATTCTGTCAATTTTTTACTATATTGCAGCGAAAAAAAAGTGGAGGAAATATATGTCACAACTCACCGTTGAAGTCACCGATCAGAACTTCAAGGAAAAGGTACTTGATAACACAATGCCGGTATTGGTAGATTTTTGGGCTCCCTGGTGCGGACCCTGCCGTTTGATTGCTCCAAAGCTCGAGGAGATCGCAAAGGATTATGAAGGAAAGGTCGTCATTGCAAAAGTCAATGTTGACAATTCTCCCATGATCGCCGGAAAATTCGGCATCCGCTCCATTCCCACACTGCTCTTTGTCAAAGACGGCAAAGTCATGGATCAGGTGATTGGGAACGTTCCCAAGAGTGAACTAGAAGCACACCTTGCAAAGCTGATGTAAAGTACACCCGGGACACCCCGGGTTCTTTATTTATATATGTCAGATCACACCGTAAAAATTACGGTCAGCGGACTGGTCCAGATGGTGGGCTACCGCTGGTTTGCCAAACAGCAGGCGGAGCTGCTGGGCATTCGCGGCTACGTACGCAATTGTACGCAGGGCGAAGTGGAAATTGTCGCACAGGGAAAACCCGCGGACCTGGAAATATTCCTGCATCAGATCAAGACCGGTCCTTCCCGGGCCCGGGTCAGCCGTATCCGGCGGGAAGTCCTGGAAGGGGAAACCCGTTATGATGCATTCCAAATACGGGGTTGAATGACCAATGGAAATCAAGATCGCTTTAGCGCAGATCAATGTTGTTGTGGGAGATCTTTCCGGTAACGCCCGAAAGATCCGGGAAACCATGACCGCAGCAGAGCGGCAAGCTGCCGATATTGCGCTTTTTCCCGAAATGGCTCTCTGTGCTTATCCGCCGCAGGATCTTCTTTTGGATAAAGCGTTTCTTTCACGCTGCCGCGAAACGCTGGAGCAGCTAGCAAAGGCAACCCGGGAAACCCTTGTCCTTGTCGGAACGGTTTACGAGGAAGCGGGTAAGATCTACAATGCCATCGCCGTGCTTCAGCATGGAAAAGTATTGGACATTGTCCGGAAAAGCAATCTGCCGACCTATGACGTTTTTGATGAATTGCGCTACTTTAGCCCCGGCTCCGACCCGCGTCCGGTAAAAGTCAGCTTGCATGGAAAATCCTGCCTTCTGGGTATTGAGATCTGTGAAGATCTCTGGGATAAGCGCTACGAGGTCAAGGTTAGCGAACTGCTGGCTGAACGGGGTGCCGATATCATCCTGAATGCTTCCGCATCGCCCTTCTGCCGCGGAAAATTCCGGGAACGTATGGAGCTTGTCCGCGAAAAAGTCGCTAAAACCGGTCTGCCTTTTGTTTACGTGAATCTTGTCGGCGGGCAGGATGAACTGATCTTCGACGGGAACAGTATTGCTCTGGATAAAGAAGGGAAAATTGCGGCACATGCGGCAGCTTTCCGTGAGGATCTGGTATATTGCAGTTTTCATGCCGGAATTGCGAAAGAACAGTTGCCGGAAGCAAACGCAGATGAAAACGGCGAATTGCGGGCGGCGCTGACCCTGGGGATCCGGGATTATTTTGTAAAAAGCGGGTTCCGGGATGCCATTATCGGTATGAGCGGCGGTATAGACTCCGCATTGGTCGCCGCTTTAGCCGTCGAAGCCTTGGGTGCTGAACACGTTTACGGCTATGCTATGCCTTCAAAATTCAGCAGCAGTCATTCTCTGAAAGATGCCGAAGTCTGCAGCCGCAATCTTGGTATGCACTACGATGTGCTGCCGATTGCGGAGCTCTATTCGCAGTTTCTTGAAACCCTGAAAAAACCTTTTGCCGGGACTTCTTTCGGATTGGCCGAAGAAAATTTGCAGGCGCGAATCCGCGGTACCATCCTGATGTCCATTGCCAACAAAAAAAATGCGCTGCTGCTTACCACCGGCAACAAGACGGAACTGGCTCTGGGCTATTGCACGCTTTACGGCGACATGTGCGGTGCCCTGGCGCCGATCAGCGATCTGAACAAGCCGGAAGTGTACCGCCTGGCCCGTTATTTGAACGAAAGCTATCAATATCCGGTAATCCCGGAGAACAGCATTTCAAAACGCCCCTCGGCCGAGTTGGCGGAAGATCAGTATGATCCCTTTGATTATGATATCACAGCTCCGCTGGTTGATGATATTCTGTACAGGCACAGCGATATCGAAGCACTTATGCGTGAAAGCGGCGATCCGGAGCTGGTCGGACGGATCTACGAACTGATCCGTATGAACGAATACAAGCGCCGTCAGTCCGCACCGGGACTGAAATGCAGCGCAAAAGCCTTTGGCTCCGGCCGGAAGATGCCTCTGGTCAATCACTTCAAACTTCATTGATCCCCGGTTCTTGGTACCTTGCCTCTCCGGAACCTATGCTTTTCCGGAGGATGTCCTTTTTAAGTAATAATGTGATCCTGCTCACAGATCTTGTCGGGAATGAAAAAGCGCTTTTTCCACGGGAAGCAATTGCGTAGTTTTTATGGCAAAGAGGGGGTATGCCATCATCGTTCTCCACAGCGCCGGCACTGCGCTTTGTTCTGTTCTTCATACCGGGGATCCTTCTCCAGTCCCGGATCGGCTGCTCATCGAGGCTTTTATTATTGCTATTGCTCCTAGCCAGTATCGCGCTGTTCCCGGCAAGAAAAAAGGTTTTCCGGGATCTGTTCGCGGTCCTTTGCATTTTTCTTTGCGGAGCCCTGCGTTATGCGTTGGAGGAAGAAGATTTTGCCTTGTGTTGCAGTATTCCGGACATAAAGCAGATCAATATCGAGGCGACGGTTCTGGAACAGCGCTCTTCGCCCTATCATATCGAATCTTATGTGCTCGAAACCCGCATCGGAGAGCAGTCGATCCGTGCGACCCTTTACGCCAGGACGGATATGCCGGTCCTCTATCCCGGGAAACGATACCGACTTGAAAATGTGGAATTGCAGAGCATTGACGATCCGATCAATCCTTACGTATTTGACTATCGTTCCTACGCAAAACGGCAGGGTATCAGCCACCGCCTTCGCTGCGCTTCGACCAGTAAAATAACCGAGCTGGGTACGGAACGCCGCGGGCGCTACATCGCCTTCCGGGTCCGGAACAGGATCTCCGTACGCTATTTATCGGTACTGGGGATCGAAAAGGGCAGTCTGGTGAACGGTCTGCTTTTGGGTATGCGAAATGAGATCCCGGATGCGCTCTCGGATATGTTCCGTCATCTGGGCATCAGCCATCTGCTGGCGGTTTCCGGACTGCATGTGGGTCTTATTGTTCTGATCGTTTTTCAGCTGTTGAATCTGCTGAGTTTACCACGCCTTCCAAAGACCCTGTTTCTGGTGGCGTTTTTAGGTTTTTACTGTCAGCTGACCGGAGGGTCGCCTTCGGTACTGCGTTCATCCCTGATGACCCTGCTCCTTCTGCTGGCACCATTGTTCCGGCGTCGCTATCATGCTCTTAATGCGGTGGCATCTGCCGCTATGATCCTTTTGCTTGCCAACCCCTATTATCTTCAGGATCTGGGTTTCCAGTTTTCCTTTGCCGCTGTCAGCGGTATCCTGACGGGTTATCAGTTACTGAAAGAAGGTCTGCCGCTTCGCAGCGGGAACCCGCTTTTGCACTACGCTTATGATATGCTGATGGTCTCGGCGGCGGCAAGCCTTTTTACCGCTCCGGTTGCCCTGTATTATTTTGATACGGTGCAAGCGGCATCCCTGGTTTTGAACATTGTCGCCATTCCGCTGACCTTTTGCGTGATGATCTGCGCCATGCTCTGTCTGCCCTGTCTTTTCCTGCCGGGCATTTTGGGCGATCTCTTCCTGAATGCGCTGGATTTGAGTCTGGAAATATTCCGTGCCATGCTGCGTCTGGCCGCGCGAACGGGGATCTGGACTCTGCATATTTCCGCCTATTGGAAAAATGCATTGTTCTTTTTGATGCTGATCCTGCTTGTCCTGCTCTTTGTCCGTCGAAGATCTTTGCGGAATGCGCTTTGCCTTATTCTATTTTTCTGCGGATCCCTGCTGTTTTACCGGGACAGCCGTCCGGAACTGGTGCAACTGGCCCTGCCGCGGGGGCAATCCCTGGTATTCCGCAACGGCCGGGAAGCATTGATCGTCAATACCGGTGCCGTGGCATTTAACAGCAACGATTACAATCGCAGCATTAAACCCTTATGCAGACACTGGGGCATCCGGGATCTTCAGGTACTGATCACATCGGACGAAAAAGGAAAGACGGGAACGATCCCGCATATCCGCCGGGAATACCCGGACTGTCCCCTTCTTGTCCCGCCCGGAGGACTACCTCTGGAAACGCCGCAGATTCCCATACGTTGCGACACGGCATGGACAATGGGGGATTTTCATGTTTACGTTAAAAGGGGGGGGACCGATCTTTCGCTTCGTATAGCAGGAAAAAAGGATACACTTCTGATCGGAAAGGATCTCCCCGTTCAAAGAAATTTTCATTTTGATACGGGTATATCTCCGGAAAAAGCCCGGCATCTTCGTTACAGAGGGAACCGATGGCGGACTTTGGATATAAAAGAATAGCATGAATAAAACTTTTCACTGACAGGACATTTAATTATATTTTTAAGGAAAGAAGAAGGAGCAGAAATGAAAAAATGGATTCTGTCAATGTGCTTGTTGATCCTGCTGAGCGCATGCGTGAGTTACAATTATTCCGAAAAATACGAGTATGACAATTATTTTCAGCGTCACGAACCGGTATTGACCGTGGAAAGCCGGAATGACGCGGCAAGGCTGATCGCCCGCAGGGTCGGACGGGTATTCCGTAAGCTGGGTCCAAAGTCATTGGCCGTACTGGATTTTACGGATGAGTATGGTGACCGAATGATCAGCGGTAGCCTTTTTTCCGATCAGATTGCATTGAATCTTTATCACTATCAGAATCCTGTAATCATTCAGCGCGGTACCATCAATGAACTGATACGGGAACAGGAACTCTCCATTCAAAATCTGCTGTTTGACCGCGCCTTCCGTTTAAGGCAGCTTTCGCGCGCCGATTTTGTACTGTACGGCCGTATCTACCGGGGCTTATGGGAAGAACAGATTTCTCTGCGCTGTTTTGAGGCCGGCACCGGAAACGTGATTTATGCTGCAACAATTCGCATAAATTACGAGCGTTTCGGTATGCGTCCGCCAAGACCGCCGCGTCCGCTGGAGCCCCCGCATCCGCCCCGGCCACCGCGTCCGCCGGATGATAATTCGAAACCCGATCCCGGAGATAATGACCAGGACGATCTGAAGAAAAAACCGAATGGCAGCGGTATTGAAAATGTCGGCAAGATCAAACTCGATAATGCAAAATCTTCCGATTCCGATCAGTATCAGTATAAAAAGAAGGAAGAAGAAAAAACTCCGGAAGCCGTAAAGAACAGTGATGCAAAGGTAAACAAGAACAGTGCAACGAAAAAAAGCACGAATACGGATAAGAAAAGCGGAAAATCCGAAGCTGCCGAAACAAAGAGTGCAGAAGACGAACAAAGCAAAACAACGACCGTGAAACAGAACGGGAATCTGCTTAAAAAATAATAAAGTCTGATTATGGAACAACAAAAGCCGCCTCCGGCAGATTTTGACCGTTCTTTCCGGGAGCGCTTTGGATCTGTTATTGGTGTTGATGAAGCCGGACGCGGGCCGCTTGCCGGACCGGTTAGTGCGGGCGCTGTCTCGTTTGCCGCAGATACGGATCATCCCCTGATCCGTGATTCAAAGAAACTCAGTGAGAAACAACGTGAAGAAGCTTATAAATGGATCGTTGCCAACGCGCAACAATGGTCTGTACATTCACTGGGCGTCCAGGCTATTAACAAAATGAATATTTTACAGGCGGCCCTGACGGCAATGCAGCGTGCCGTGGAAAAGCTCACGAACACACAGGGTCTGGTACTGATCGACGGGACACAGGTACCGGAAGCTCTCCGGGACAGGAGCAAGGCTATCGTCAACGGTGACAGCCGGTCTTTTTCCATTGCGGCCGCATCGATCCTGGCAAAAGTTACCCGCGACAGGATGATGCGGCGCTGGGGAGAGATCTATCCGGAATACGGTTTCGAACGGCATAAGGGTTACGGTACGGCGGCACATCTGAAAGCCATTGCGGAACACTATCCCTGCCCGCTGCACCGTCGCGACTTTGCGCCCGTTAAACACTGGCAGCTGCCCGGAAGACCCGCAAGGCACATTCTGGGGAAATGGGGCGAAAACTGGGCAATATACTATCTGATCCTGAAAGGTTATCACTATGTTGCCCGCAACTATCACGGCGGGAACAGCGGAGAGATCGATATTATCATGCGCAGGAACGATAACAGTTATGCTATGATCGAGGTAAAGACCGTTTTCAGTGACAATGAAACTTTGGCAGCGGAACGCATTGACGAAAGCAAGATCCGGAAAATGCTGGATGCCGCCGAGCATTATTTTTATCATTTGAATATCCCGGAATACTTCGTTAAATTCGAGGCAGTTACCGTTAGCGGAAACGATTGGTTTGCACCGCATATTGAGCATTATGAAGATATACTGTAAAGGAAAGCTATGACAGAAGAAAAAAATGGCGGACAGGCGCCGTTGAAAAGCAAAAAGAAGAGAGAGAAACGGAAATTCGCATCCAAAAAAGAGAAAGTGATCTATGAGATCAAATCCTGGACCATCATTATCCTGGCGGTCTGGATCATTCGCACCATGATATTCTGCAATTATATTATTCCGACGGGATCCATGGAAAACACCATGATGACCGGGACCTTTGTGATCGGAAATCAGTTCTATTACGGAGCGCAGACACCTCACAAAATTGCAATTCCGTTTTCGGGTTCAATGGGAGTCATTTTCAAGAAGCCGGTAGGATTTATGTTACCGCATATAAAACTTCCGGCTATCAAAAAACCGCAAACCGGGGATATCGTTATTTTTGAATATCCTCAGGAAAGATTGTTTGATTATGTCAAACGCTGTATCGGAACGCCGGGTTCTACCATTGAGATTAAAGACAAACGGGTCTATGTGGATGGTCGGCTGTTTGAAGATCCGCCCAAATCCAATATTAACTATAATTATATCCGTCCCGAGAACAGTATCAATCCGCAGATATGGCCGCCGGGCAACGGCAATCAGGATCAATACCGGGCGCTTTATATTCCGAAGAAAGGCGATGTGATCAATCTTGACAGCGCCCATCCCGATTATGCCTACAATATCATGACCCTGGACGGTCAGAAGGTCTCATACCGCTTCGGCAACTGGTACATCAAGGGCGAACGTGTGCGGGAGTATGAGGTCAAACAGGATTTTTATTTCCTGATGGGGGATAACCGCGATAACAGTGCGGACAGCCGTTTTTGGGGCTTGGTCCCTTACAAATACATCAAAGGCAAGCCAACCGCCGTTCAATTCCTGCTCTGGGATAAAACCTGGAAAAAGGCCCTGGTCATAACGGCTATGGGGCTTCTGCTTTTTTATGCCTTTTTCTGGGACGGCATCAAAGAAAGAAGGAAAAAGACCGGACAGGAAAAGAAATAGATTTTCCTGTCCCGGCACGCTGACCTTTTCGATCATAAAACGCCATTCGGAGCCAGTCTATGCGCAATTTTGCTACGCCTCCTTATCGGATCAAGATGGTGGAACCCATTCGTCTGCTTTCCCGTCCGGAACGGGAAATGCACCTTAAAAAAGCCTTTAACAATTTATTCTTACTGCCTTCGGAAGCGGTCTATATCGATCTGTTGACCGACAGCGGTACCGGTGCCATGAGCCACTTTCAGTGGGCTGCCCTGATGCAGGGTGACGAAGCTTATGCCGGCAGCCGCAGCTTTTACCGGCTGGAGCAAACGGTAAAAGACATCACGGATTACAAATACGTGATCCCGGTCCATCAGGGCAGGGGAGCAGAGCAAGTCCTGTTACCGATTTTGGTTAAACACCCCGGCATGTTCTTTATCAGCAATATGCATTTTGATACCACGCGGGCACACGTAGAACTGGCCGGAGCAAGAGCTTTGGACTGTGTGATTCACGAATGCCATGATGTTCAAAGTTATCATCCTTTCAAGGGAAACATGGATCTTAGAACATGCCGTTCCCTGATCGAAGAACACAAAGCGGAAAATATTGCCGGCATTATCATGACAGTGACCAACAATTCCGCCGGGGGACAGCCGGTAAGTCTGGAGAATCTGAAACAGGTAAGCAATCTGGCAAAGGAATTCGGTATCCCCCTGATTATGGACGGTGCGCGTTTTGCTGAAAATGCGGCATTTATCAAAATGCGTGAAGAAGCATATGCGGAATTCAGTATCCGGGAAATCGCCCGGAAGATGTTTGATCTCTGCGATATCTTTTTAATGAGTGCAAAAAAGGACGGGCTGGTCAATATCGGCGGACTGCTTGTAATCCGGGATAATGAGGAATTGTTTCAGTCCAGCCGGGTCCGTACCGTTGCCTACGAGGGCTTCCCGACCTACGGCGGGCTGGCCGGCCGTGATCTGGAAGCCATGGCGGTCGGCCTGGAAGAAAGCCTCGAGATCGATTACCTGGAACACCGTCTTGACCAGGTCCGCTACCTTGCGGAACCTTTGCGCAAAGCAGGGATCCCTTTACAGTATCCGCCGGGAGGGCATGCTGTTTTCATCGATTGCAAAGAGATCTGTGCACATATCCCTTATAACCGTTTTCCCGCGCAATCTTTTTGCAACGCCTTGTATCTGGAATCCGGTGTCCGTACGGTAGAGGTCGGTTC
>JAQULT010000018.1 GCA_028718545.1 Fidelibacterota bacterium
TCGCGAACCGCCCCTTCCTGTTCGCCATCCGCGAAAAGGAAAGCGGCACGATCTTTTTTATGGGAAAAGTGCTGCGTTTAGAATAAGAGACAAAGTTAGAAAAAAGTGGAAGTTAAGAACTTAAGAAGTTTAGTCAGCGGAATAATTTGGAATATTGAATCTTGTATGTTGAATTAACATCTCTATCCGCCTATCCGCGGAGCAGCAGGACGCAGTCGAAGGATCCCTTCTATTATAGCGTTCGGGCAATAGAAATAATTTTTAAAGACCTTCTCCGGTTTTTATTGTATCTTATTGCCTGAGACGGAGATCAAGTATGAATAAGATGAGCGTTATCCAGTTCAACGAATCCTTTCCGCCCATAATGGACGGCGTGGCAAACGTGACAAGGAATTATGCATACTGGATCAAAAAGAAATACGGGAAAGCCTATGTCGTAACTCCGGAATATCCGGGTTTTGTGGATGAGGAGATCTTTCCGGTCCTGCGTTATCCCTCCCTGCCCCTGGTGCTTCGTAAACCTTACCGCGTAGGGCTTAATGTCCACAACCCGGCTCTGTGGAAAAAACTCAAAAATCTGCAGGCGGACCTGGTCCACGCACAGAGCCCCTTCAGCTCCGGAAATATTGCCTTGCAATATGCCCGCCAAAAAAAGGTGCCGCTTGTTGCCACCTTTCACTCTAAATTTTATGACGACTTTAAGGAAGTCACCCGTTCTGACGCAATTTCCTGGATAATGACGCACCTCGTCGTGGATTTTTTCAATTACGCCGATGCGGTCTGGGCGGTAAATCAAAGCACGAAGGAAACGCTGATCTCTTACGGCTACCGCGGCCATGTGGATGTGGTGCCCAACGGCGCCGATTTTACCATGCCGGAAGATCCCCTGGCGCTAAGTGCCCAAGTTGATACGAAACTCCATTTGGCCAAAGATGAGCCCGTTTTGCTCTTTGTGGGACAGATGATACGGCAAAAAAACATCGGAACCATTTTGAACGCGATGAAAATTCTGAACGAAAAAAACAAACCCTTTACCCTGTTGCTTGTCGGGGAGGGAAAATCAAAAGAAGAATTTGAAGAACAGGTTAGAGATCATCGGCTGGGCAAGCGTGTCCGTTTTTTGGGAAAGATCCTGGACCGCGAACTGCTCAAGGGGATTTTCGGGCGCGCCGATCTCTTCATTTTCCCTTCGCTGTACGATAATGCGCCGGTGGTGACACGCGAAGCCGCTGCGATGGGAACACCCTCTGTCATCGTGCGGGGCAGCAATGCCGCCGAAGGTATACGCGACGGTGAAAACGGCTTCCTCTGCGATAACAGCCCGGAAAGCCTGGCTCTAACCATCGAAAGGGCGCTGCGGGATCCCGATAAGCTGAAGGCGGCCGGATCCGAAGCGCAACGAAGCGTTTTTCTTTCCTGGGAATCCGTCATCGATAATATTGTCGTTCCCAAATATCAACAGATCATTCAGGAATTTAAAGGTTAGCCGGTAAACGCAGGTGTTCGGCTTTTCGCTTTTTTTATGTAAACGTCTCCCTGTTTGATAAAGCCCAGGGCACGCAAATAGCTGTTATGCGCTTCTTCGGCATTGCGGCTGACAAAGACCTGCCCCTGATCCAGTCCAAGACGTTTTATACCTTCATCGTAAACAAATCTGCCGGTTTTCATATCCCGGTATTCCGGAATGGCATAATCCAGGTCCACCAGGACCTCGTTACCGGGCAGGGCCGAAAAAATGATCAGATTTGTCGGCCGGACATTCCGTAAACAAAAACATGCCCGGTACGCTTTACCGTTTTCCAGTTGGAATTCGGGAAAAAAGCGCAGGATATCGTCGTGATAAAATTCCAGAAAGCGTTTTACGAAATCCGAACCGTGCACGTCTACTTCGACCAAGTCAAAATATTCCTGCTGGCGGTTCATACGGACCAGGTAATACACATCCACGATCGCTACAAAGGCGTTCATGGCAAAGACCGGCCAGGCGCCTATCAGGGCGCCATACAGCGAGAATACCGCCGCACCGGCAAAATTCCACCAGCGCAGTTTTCGAATATTTTTCATCATTAGCGAAAATGCGGTCACAACCGAAGCGGCATATCCGATGATCTCCAGGAACATGGTCATTCTCCTTTTGCTTTTGCGGCGGCCTCTGCCGCGTAGGTGCTGAGCCGAATCCCCTGCCGTTCAATTTCCCGGCGGAATGCGGTGGAACGCAGACTTTTCCACTCCGCTTTACGGTGCCGGCTCATTTCATTCAGTCCGCCCGGATTCATATCCAACAGCGCATCCATCTCTGCGCTCAGCATCCCGATATGCGAAACCAGCAAGTACCGGCGGTCTGACCCAAGCGTTCTTAGCTGACTTAAAAGTTCTGCCTTTTTCTTCTGCGGCGCTGTGGAATAAATGCCCTGCATCGTTTCATCGGGTACATCCCGGTGAAAGATCAGTCCGTATTCTTTTGCCAGATCCTTCACAATTTGATGCAGATCATCGCGGGCACTTAACGTGGACATATGGGTATCCACATAACGGATATCCAGGCCGCTGCGCAGGGCGCGTTCTATCTGCGCCCGGAGTTCCGTTTTTACCTGTGCAAGGTCCGGGCCGGCATCGTTTGTCGCCTTCATGCTGTGATAAAAATATCCGTTTTCATCGGTCAGTGAAGAAACGTCGGCATCATCGGCGCAGGGACCCCAGCGGTAGTTTTTCCATTCGCTGTTCAGGGTTAAGTGGACACCAAAGCAAACATTGCCGTAATCTTTCAGCAAATCTGCGGCTTCCTGATACCAGGGACAGACGAACATCACCGAGTAATTGAGGGGAATGCCGGTTTCGGCAAGATCCCGGGCAGCAATATTCACGGCATGGCACATGCCGATATCGTCACAGCGGACCAGCAGTGTCCCCGCGGCTTCCGCATGCAAAGATACCAGCAGAAGAAAGGCCAGGCAGAAGGGTCGGAAATATTTTTTCATGGCAGTCTCCTTTTCCCTTTTTTAAAGGTCATATTTCTTTTTCAGACTCTCATATACGGAGGCGTCAAGAAACACCTTGAAGAGCAGTTTTTCTCCTGCAAAGCGGCTTTCCAGGATCTCTCCGTGATGATGCAGGTCCGCAATGAGCTTTCCGTCGGCGGGGTCCACATAGAACTGATGCACATAGGCACTTTCGTCAATGCGGCTCCGGATCGCCGTGATTAGTTTGCTGATGCCGATACCGCGTTGCGCGGAGATAAAACAGGCCTCCGGGTGCCGGCTCCGGATCGAGGCAAGCGCTGTCATGTCTTCCAGCAAATCAATTTTATTGAATACCGTAACAAAGCGATCGCCGGGAATTTGGAATTCTTTCAGGACCTCGTCAATGGTTTGTATCTGCAGCGGATAATCCGGATCGGAAACATCGATCAGTTTCAGGAGCAGATCGGCTTCTTCCGCCTCTTTCAGGGTGCTGCGGAAAGAGGCCACCAGCTGATGCGGCAATTTCCGGATAAAGCCCACGGTATCGCTGAGATAAATGGTGTGGGTCTTGTCCAGCTGAACCCGGCGCACGGTCGTATCCAGTGTCTTGAAAAGTTTGTCTTCCACTTCAACGCTGGGTCCTGCCAGAAGGTTCATCAGAGTTGACTTCCCGGCATTGGTATAACCCACCAGCGCGACATTGAAGCGCCGTGAACGGGATTTGCGTTTGGTCTCCATCTGCAAAGCGATCTTCTGAAGATCCAGTTTCAATTTCTTAATGCGGTCGCGCAGCAGACGGCGGTCGATCTCGATCTGTTTTTCCCCGGGACCGCCGCGCATGCGTGCGGCGCCTTCCTGGCGTTCCAGGTGCGTCCACTGCCGCGCAAGACGGGGCAGCAGATATTCCGCTTCGGCCAGTTGTACCTGCGTCTTGGCTTCACGGGTCTTGGCATGGATCTTAAAAATATCCAGGATCAGCGCGCTGCGGTCCAGAATGTTGATATCGGGTAATTGCTTTTGAATGTTCTTTTGCTGGGCGGGAGTCAGTTCATCATCAAAGATCAGCAGATCCGCCTCGTTTTCCCGGGCAAGTGCCTGTAGCGTATTAAGCTTTCCGCTGCCAAAATAAAAGACCGGATCGCTTTTTTCACGGACCTGGATAAAGGTATCCAGCACTTCGATCCCGGCCGTATCGGCCAGGCGTGCCAGTTCTTCCAGAGAACGTTCGCTTTCCTCGTATTTTCCGGTCTGCGCTACCGCACAAAGAAGGGCGCGCTCCGGGCCTTTTTCTATGATTTTTTCCATGATGCTGTTCTTTCTCCTTTTCCGGTCAGCAGCATTTCAAACAAGAGAAATGCGGCGGCAAGCAAAAAAAACAAAGCGCTCGCCTCCCTGCCGCGGATGCTGTCGCGTAATACTGAATAATCGCTTTCTTCGATCCAGATACCCTTGCAGGCGCTTTGCGGTATTTGCCGTTGCAGTGTCTCTGCAACAGGAATATTGACGGCAAGCTCCCGGCGGGTGTCTTCACTTTCCAGAATATAAAAACCCGGCGTATGCGTTTCGCGGAAGGGTCCCTGCATTTGAAATATCTCTCCGCCCGGGCTGCGGACACTAAAACGCGGGCGATCCAGAACCAGGGCATCTCCGGTTTCGTATTCCCCGATTTCCCACTGCAGTGCGTTAAGGATAAATTGCCGCAGAACACGCGTAAAGTAGGGTGACAGACCCATTTCGTTGCGATCAAAGACAAAAGGCGAAAACATAAAGTATTGCCGGGGCGCGTTCCTGACCAGCAGGGGATCCCCGTTGCTCAGGCGCCAGATAGTTTCTGCAAAGGCTATACCGGAACGGTAATAACTGCGGATACGGAAGGATTGCCCTTCCGTTTCGGGAGTTTCAAAAGCAACAAAACCCGGGCTTAAATTTCGCTCTTCCCAGCTGCCGTCCAGCCACTCGCCGGTTTTTTCACCTGCGATCAGGAGCAAAGGTCCTTGTGCGGAAAACCGCAGAATGCGGTCTTTCTGGCCCTTCGGCAGGCTTCCGGGATCGCTGATTATAAGCATGTCATATTTGTTCAGATCCGTGGCCGGCAGCATTTCGGGGGATATGCCTTCCAGCTGGATTCCTTCCATGGCGGCGAGGGCTTCGCGCTGATAGCCCGCAAGTTCATGCCCGGCGACATCCAGAATGCGGATTTGGGAATAGGGTTTCACAACCCGGTAGCGCACATTGTCTTCGGGATATGCATCCTCGGCGCCTTGAGCGATACAACGGATGTATTCCGCATCTCCGGGATCAAAACGGAATACGCCGAATCCCTGTTCGTCCATATTGACCCGGCCGGCGGCCCGCCCGTTGATACGGATCCCGACGGAAGCCGGAGCGTCGTATAGCTCCGAAGCCGAACTGTGTATTGCCAGACTCATCAATTCGTCCTCGCGGTACTCCGGAAGCAAATTCAGTCCGGAAACAGCAAGGTTTGCTTCATTTTTCCGGATCGGGAGCAGATAGCGGCGCAGGGCAAGATCTTCCAGCATACTGCATATTTCCGCGGTTTGTGCATTGTCCTGAAAATCGCTTATCAGGATCAGCGGCGTTTCGGCATTGCTGTATAATTCCAGGTGATCCAGAATGCGACGCTGTAGCGAATCGCCTGAACTGTGTTCGTCAAATTCAAAAACCTCCCAGCTCTCAAAATGCCGGATCAATTCCGCGGATTTCTCCTGAAATCCCGGATCTATTTGTGTACTGAAACTGCGGTCGATCAGCAGCAGTCCGGATTCGGCGACACCGAAGCTGCCGCGAAACAGCGGGCGTCCCAATGCCAGGACCAACATGGCAATGGCCAGAGCCCGTGCAAGCAGGATCAGCCATTGCCGCCATTTCAGTTTCTGCATGGAGCTTTGTTCAATTTCCCGGAGAAATTTCAGAGAGCTGAAGGCATAGGGCCGGTGTTTACGTTCACCCAGGAGGTGAATAATAAAGGGAAGTGCGGCCAGCGGCAGAAAATACAGAAATGTGGGATTGAAGAATGTCACGTTCGTATGCCGGATCAATATTTTTTACGGAGAACGGCGCCGCGGAAATAATGTGCCAGAATGTCCGTATAGGGAATATTTTGCCGTCCCATCGCAATGGCGCCGACCTGACACATACCAACACCGTGGCCCGAACCTGCGCCGCTGACGATAAAACTCGCCGGCGCCGAAACCGGCCCGATCTTGTCGACGATAAAGCAGGAACTGCGCAGTGGCGGCGAAACCAGGCGGCGGATATTCAATTCCCCCTTAACGCGGAAATGCCCCTTGTCCCCGATAAAGAGCAGATCGTAAATACGTCCCGAAACCCCGCGCTCCAGTGGAACGATGTCATAAACATTCCCGATATCCCGGTATTGTTCCGCGAGCATTTTACTGATCTGTTCCGGCGTGATCGTCGTTTTCCAGCGAAAATTATTCCGCATCCAGTCGGGCGTGCTGCTGTCCGGACGGCACCAAACTTCCGGGGGATCCAGGATCCATTTCCGCAACGCATCCGCGCGGGTCAGATCCGGGCTGTCTCCGACAGGCCGGTCGAAATGACCCTTCCAATAGGGTGTCGGACCGGAGCGTTCCGGCCACACGAATTCAATGCTCTCGGTATGGCCGCCGCATGTGGAGGCATAGTAGGCACTGATCAAAGTATCCCGGAAGGTCAGTACCATCCCGCGGGTATCGTCCACCGCTTTGCGCACGGCGTCGTTAGCCGTACCGGAACCGGCATAGACCTGGCACATGACGTCGGAGGTCAGCTGATAATCCGGGCCGGCGTATTTTCCGGTCTCCAGGCCCACCATCGCTTCGGTGCGTGCGCAGATTGCCTGGGCTTTCAGGGCTTCCGCGGGTGAATTAACCCCGATCTCGGAAGGGACCACACCATAGAGATAGGTTTCCAAATCCAATACATTGACAACATTGATATCCCCGGATCCGTTACTGAAAAATTCCAATGACCCTTTATAGGTCCGGTCTTCCTTATATTCCCGTCCCCACCCGATCCCCTGCGGTACATTTTTGATCCGGATATCTTTATTTTTATCATTGTTTTGTATGATAAGCCTGTTTCCGCGATGAATCAGCTTTTCGCCGGCATCGTAAAGCGCCAGGGTTTCTCCTTCTCTGCGAAGAAACAGCGACTGTTGTCCCCGCAGCTGCTCGCGCTTATTGTCCTGATCGAAAATGTTCAGCCTGGAATCGCTTTGCATTTCCACCGAAGATTCGCTGTACATGATCAGAACACGCACTTCCGGGATCTGTGCAAACAGCGCGGCAAAGCTGCCGGACAGGAAGAAAAAACAAAGCATCAGGCGGTTGATTTTCATATGGCGTCTCCGTTATGTAAAGAGCAATTTAATAAAAAAGCTGCGCGAATAAAATGAGAATTTACCCTATTGCCGCAGGGCGAACAGGGCTTAAGGTTCAAAGTTCAAAATTCAAAATTATTCCGCTGACTAAAGTTCCTAACTTCCCAAGTTCCCAACTTCATTAAAAAAATTTCGCTGAATAAACTTTTCTGTTTCTCGGATTCTTAACTTCCTTTCCCGGTACTCAGTGCCCAAAACTCAAGGTTCAAAATTCAAAAGAATGTCGAGCTGTCGAGTCGTTGAGCTGTCGAGTTCTCTCGTTTTCCATTTCTCCCATATTTCCTTTCTCATTGCTCAGCTATAGCGGGGATCCTTCCACTGCGTTCACGCCTTCGCTCCGGCACTTCGGAGCTATGGCGCGCAAGCATCGTTTATCGATCATCATTCATCGTTCATTCTTCAGCCCCCGCCGTCCTTCTCAATCTCCTCACTAAATTCTTTGTAATCAAAAAACACAATCAATATATTTCATACTGTACGCAATACGGCGCATGTCCGCTTAAAAAGAAAGAGGTGATACCATAAATGAAAAATACTTATTTTGATCTGATAGATCAGAGTTACTACTTTCCCCAGGAGGGATTTGATCTGCGCGACGGTTATTTGACCTTTCACGGGGTTTCGTTAAAATATCTGATTGAAAAATATGAAACGCCTTTTCGCTTTATTTATCTGCCCAAGATCGGCGATCAGATCAAAAAAGCCCGGAATTTGTTCAACCGTTCCATCAAACGCCACAAATATCACGGACGTTATTATTATTGCTATTGCACCAAATGCAACCATTTTTATCACGTCATCAACGAAGCACTGAAACACGATGTCAATCTTGAAACCTCCTCCGCTTACGATATCGATCTTATCCTGCACCTGTATCAGGATAAAAAGATCAACAAGGAGCGCCTGATCATTCATAACGGCTATAAGACGGATGAATACCTGGAAAAGATCGTCCGCCTGCAGGAGGCCGGTTTCCACAATTCGGTCCTGATCCTGGACAGTATCCACGAACTTGACCGTATCAACAAGATCAAGCCGGACCAGAAAATGAAGATTGGCCTGCGCATGGCGATCAATGAACAGGCACAGTCGGCTTACTACACTTCACGCCTTGGCATTCCGGAAGGCGAGATCCTGGAGTTGTTTCGTTCCAAGATCCGGGATAACAAGAATGTTGAGCTGAAAATGCTGCATTTCTTTGTGGATTCGGGCATCAAGGACACCCTGTATTACTGGGGTGAATTCAAGCGTGCACTGCAGCTTTATGTCAATCTCCGAAAAGAATGCGATTCGCTTGACGCTTTCAACCTGGGCGGCGGGTTCCCGATCCGCAACCATTTGGGGTTTGAATACGATTACGAATACATGATCAACGCCATTATTGAGAGCATCAAGGAAACCTGCACGAACGAGGATGTTCCCGAACCGGATATCTTTACGGAATTCGGCAAATACACGGTCGGCGAAGCCGGCGCCATTATCTTTAAAGTGCTGGAACAAAAAAAGCAAAATGACACCGAAACCTGGTATATAATCAACAACAGCCTGATGAATACGATCCCGGATGCCTGGAGCATCCACGAAAAATTCATTCTTCTGCCGCTGAACAAATGGAACAACGATTACCAGCGTGTGAATATCGGCGGCATCAGCTGCGACAGCTCGGATTATTACAATTCGGAGGACCTCAACCAGGAAATCCTCTTGCCCAAATATTCCGAAAAAGATAAAGAGCCGCTTTACATCGGTTTTTTCCATACCGGCGCCTATCAGGACTCCATCAGCGGCTACGGCGGTATCAAACATTGCCTGATACCCTCCCCGAAACACGTGATCATCGACCGTGACGACAAAGGCAATTTTACCCATTATGTTTACCGGGACGAACAATCCGCGCAGGATATGTTCAAGATCCTGGGCTATGAGCAAAAACCATGAGAAACTTTGCTGCGATCGAAGAAATCCATACCCGTTACGATACGGCTTCCGTTCTGCTCCAGTCCATCCCCTATGACGGCACCAGTACCTGGGGAAAAGGTGCGGATAAAGGCTTCGCCGCCTTTCTGGAAGCCGCGGAAAATCTGGAGCTCTACGATATCGAGACCGATTCCGAGGTCTACCGCAAGGGCATCCATATCCTGCCGCCCATCGTGGAGAACCGCTCCCCCGAATCAGTCTTCCGGACGGTCTATGAAAAGACCCGGGCGCTGATGCAGACCGGAAAATTCCTGACCTTTTTCGGCGGAGAACATTCCATCAGCATCGGTATCATTAAGGCTTTCTATGAAGCCTTCCCGGATATGACCGTCCTGCATTTTGACGCGCACGCCGATCTGCGCCCCAAATACCGGGGTTCTCCCTATAATCACGCCTGTGCCGTTTATGATGCCGCACAGCATGCGAACCTTGTCCAGATCGGTATCCGCAGCATGGATATCAGTGAAAAGCAATATATGAAGCCCGAAAATACCTTTTTTGCCCGGGAGATCGCCTGGAACCGTGAATGGTATGCGGAAGCACTTTCAAAAATCGGTAACAGGGTCTATATCACTTTTGATCTGGATGTCTTTGATCCTTCCATCATGCCGGCCACGGGCACACCGGAACCCGGCGGGCTGGATTGGTACAATGTTCTGGCTTTCCTGAAGGCGGTGTTCCGGGAAAAGGAAGTTTTGGCTTATGATATTGTGGAACTGGCCCCGCGCGAGGATGACCATTCCCCGGCCTTTCTGGCTGCAAAATTATATTATAAAATGTTATCCTATAAATTTCATTTGAACAGGTGAGAGAACCATGAACACAAACGGTCCCATTACGGCATTCATGCTGGAACATTACAAGCATTTTAACGCGGCGACCCTGGTGGATGCCGCCAAAGCCTACGAGGCGCAGCTTGAACAGGGCAATAAAATGATGATCACGCTTGCGGGAGCAATGAGCACCGCAGAGCTGGGCAAGTCCCTGGCAGAAATGATCCGGCAGGATAAAGTGCATATCATAACCTGTACCGGTGCGAATCTTGAAGAAGATATCATGAACCTGGTGGCGCACTCGCATTACCGGCGCGTGCCGGAATACCGGGATCTGAGCCCGGAGCAGGAATGGGCGCTGATGGAAAAAGGGCTCAACCGCGTCACCGACACCTGCATCCCCGAAGAAGAGGCTTTCCGCAAATTGCAGAAGCATATTTTCAGGATCTGGAAAGATGCGGACAAAAACGGCGAACGCTATTTTCCGCACCAGTACATGTACAAGATGCTGCTGTCCGGCGTGCTGGAATCCGATTACGAGATCGACCCAAAGAACAGCTGGATGCTGGCTGCTGCGGAAAAGGACCTGCCCATTGTCGTTCCCGGCTGGGAAGATTCCACCATGGGCAATATCTTTGCTTCGTACTGCATTAAGGGCGACCTGAAAGCTTCGACCATGAAATCGGGCATCGAGTATATGATGTGGCTGGCGGACTGGTATACAAAGCAATCCAAAGAGCAAGGTGTCGGCTTTTTCCAGATCGGTGGAGGCATTGCGGGCGATTTTCCCATCTGTGTGGTCCCGATGCTGTATCAGGACCTTGAACGCAGGGACACGCCGTTCTGGAGCTATTTCTGTCAGATCTCCGATTCCACTACCAGTTACGGCTCCTATTCCGGTGCCGTGCCCAACGAAAAGATCACCTGGGGGAAACTCGGCATCGATACGCCGAAATTCATTATCGAATCCGATGCCACTATTGTGGCGCCGCTGGTCTTTGCGTATTTGCTGGGCTGGTAATATCGTTATGAGTTATGAGTTATGGGGAAAACAAGCGCTGTTTTTTCAACATTTTTCCCTTAAAAATAACAATGACCGATAAAACCAATGCTCAATAATTTACGAAATTCTACGATTCACGATTCACGATTTTTTCAGCCAGGCAACTTTTTGCACGGATCTGTGTGATTTCCCGATAATATCCCGGTACAGTTCCGGGCGTCGCGCATTGCGGTAGCGGCGGCCGCCGGCTTCTTTCTGAAGGGAAGGATCGATCGCGGCAATGACCATGTCATTATCCGGTTTCCGGCATTCCGCCATAATGCCTCCGAATGGATCCAGTATCATGGAGCAGCCGTTCTTCAGCTGATCGTCATCCATGCCAACGGGATTCGTAAACACGACATAAACACCATTA
This sequence comes from Fidelibacterota bacterium, assembly GCA_028718545.1. Taxonomy (GTDB): domain Bacteria; phylum Fidelibacterota; class Fidelibacteria; order Fidelibacterales; family Fidelibacteraceae; genus M50B103. Next base: position 11,534 of record JAQULT010000018.1, read on the forward strand.
TCGTGCGCACGCGAAGGCAGCCAGCGCAGCAGCCATTCACGTCCCTTGGGGCCGTCAAACTCCCGGCGCAGGGTCTCCGGATCCCGTTTACGGTTTTTCCACAAAGCCGGATCCACATAACCGGCTCCCGGACGCTTTGACGGTGTACACATGGTTACATGCGGCATAAAGATCAGGTCCGCGCCCAGCAATGCCGTAGCCCGGACATTTTCCACGATATTATTGTCATAGCAGATCAGGATACCGCAGCGCAGTCCGAAAAGTTCGAATACCGTATACGTATTGCCTGCGGTCAGATAAGGACTTATAAAAGGATGAAGTTTGCGGTGACGGGCAAGTAGTCCGTTTTTATCTACGCATACATAGCTGTTATAGATACGTTCGTCCTTATCCCTTTCAAACAGTCCCGCACAAATGACCAGCTGGTGTTTTTCCGCCATATCCCGCAAGGTCCGGCAGCTTTCGCCGTCGGGTACGAATTCTGCGATGGCGAAAAGTTCATCCCGTTTCAGATGTCGCGCAAAGCCGTATCCGCTGATGCAGCATTCGTGAAAGACAATAATATCCGCTCCTTGTGCGGCAGCGTTTTCCGCAAATGCTTTCATTGCCGCAAGATTGTAATTTTTATCTCCGCTGCGGTGTTCAAACTGCACTGCGGCAATGCGGGGTATCTGCATGAACATATTCTCCTATTGCCCTGTCGCCAGATCGGACACAAAATGATCGGCGCGTTCGATCGCGGCTTCCATCTCCATGATCAGGCGCTGCACCTGGCTTTCGATGTTATCCAGCTCCGCAGCAAGTCCGGCAATTGCGCGCGCATTAAGGTTATGTTTTAAAAAGAGCACCTGGTCCCGCAGGGGGCGCAGGGCGGGCTCCAGGCGGGCTTCCGCTTTTTTCATGGCGCTGATCAGCTCTTTATATTCCCCTTGGGTCTTCTTATATTTTTCTCTGCTGATCGCTTTATAATTCTTGTTCCGGTACTGCGCGATCTCCCTTCGCCATTCCCGGAACAGTGCCCGGGAAACGTCTTCGATGGCCGCGATGCGCTGGTGAATATTGTTGGCACTGTTCTCGGTCTTCCGCAAAACCCCGTCAAGGCGCGTATATTGTTTTTCAATATCGCCGCCGCTGACGGCAACCACGCTCCGGAATTGTTCAAGCGCGTCCCGGAATTGCGTTTTTGCCGCCTCCTGTGCATCGCGGGCGGATTTTACGCGCTCAACCATAATATCCCGCTTATGCACGCCTACCTGCTCCATGGCATTGTAATACAGGCTGCTGCAGGCGCTCATTGCGATCATGAACAGAAGAAGCAAACTGCTGCCGGAGGAAAAGCGCAGATGCTTACAAGAATTTCTTTTCATCGTTTTATCCTTAAAATATCATGTTTCTATTTATCGGTATTGCAGGAGAATTTATTCTTCCCGGGGTCTTTCCGCAAAATTTTCTGCGGGGATTTGCGCATAAGGGAATTGCTTGTCGGCGGCATCCGCCATTATTTTCAGCAGGATCAGCAGATGCGAGCTTGTCTGGTTTGCGAATTTTGCCGCTAGTTTTGCCGGGTCGTCCGCATAGCGCCCCCTGTCCCAGTCGGCATCCACGGCATCGCTTACGATTGCCAGGCGCCTCCGCCACTCGCTTATTTCCTGCGGCAGGAAATTCTCCCCGCCCAGTATCAGCAGTCCTTCGCTGAATACCTGCATGACGTCCGTTGCCAGGTACATGCTCTGTAATATTTCGGCATTACGCCGCGGGCGCGCAGCCGGAGGGTCTGCCGAAAGTTCGGAGGAAAGCTTATAAACACTGCGGACCTGTTCCCGGTACCGGGGATCTTCCGCTATATCCGTCCTGCCCTGCGCAAAGGCGGTCCAGATACGGTAATCAAGATGCAGATCCGGCCAGCGCTGCAGATAATACGCAAGGTCCCGGTCAGGACGCAGGCCAAAAAGCTTGCGCACAAAATGCCGGTGAAAAGCCTGAAGGTCCATAGGTCTGCCTTTATCGATCAGCCAGGCACTATAGGCAATACCGTACCACATGGCATCCTGAAGATATCGCATAGGCAGCCAGAGGGTATTGATCATGCCGGCGGCGGTTTCGTCCCGGACGGATGCGGCCAGCGCATCGACGTTCCGGAGCGCCGGCCGTACCGGCAGCACGCGCGTCAAATAGCAGGAAATGGACGGCGCCATGATAATGGAATAATAACCCATTTCATTCAAATCGTTCAAATTTCCCGGCCGGTAATCCGGTACGTAATTCCATTCCACGACAACAACATCTTTCCGTAAATTTTGGGCAATAAGTTCATCTTTACGCAGATGGTCACTCCAAATCATCGGTATTTTGCCGCTCTTATGCACGGCGGCGATCAGGATATTGACATAATCCGTCCATATTTGAGCTTTGTTCTCTCTGTCATTTATCCCCAATGGCGCCAGATTGACCTCATCGCAGCCGATATGCAGAAAATTGGAAGGGAAAAGTTTTGCGGTTTTCGCGATCATGTCCGTCATCAGCGCAATACTCTCGGGATTCAAGGGATCAATGGCATTAAATGAGACGGTCCCGCTGCGGTCTCCGAGAAACAAATGCGCATAATCCGGATGATCCGTAATATAGCGCGTATGGCCAAAGACCTCCAGTTCCGGGATGATATCGATACCGCGTTCCGAAGCATACGCGGTAAAGCGCAAAATGTCATCCGGCGTAAAGGCTTGCCGCCGCGCCAGTTTTTCATAACCCGGTATCGCAACCGACAATCCGTGGTCATCGGAAAAATGCAGGAGCAGGGTATTCATTTTCCAGTCGGCCATGAAATCGACCAAGCGGTAATAATAGTCCTGTCTTTCCAAAAGCCGCGCGGCATCAATCATCAGGCCGTTGACAAGTGCAGGATCCCGTTCCGCGCAGGATAAGAGCAGGACCAGCGGCAGGAATAATCGGATTTTCTTCATCATTTCCTCTTTTTCATGAAAAAGCATCCTTCCGCCGGGGCGTTGCGATAAAGAACGCGGTGCAGTGCTTTAATTTTTCTTGAGAAACAGGGTTTTAAAAATAATCTCGGCGTCCAGCACAAAGGAAAAATTGCTCATATAATAATGAATAAAGCGTTCGTGTTCTTCGGGAGACGGCAATGCGGGTTTCTCGCTTCGCATGATGCTGGTCATGCCGGGTTTGTAATAACGCCGGCTGCCCTCCGGGATGTTTTTCAGATCGCCCACCACGCTCATTCGTCCCGCAAGCAGGGAAAAAAGCATGGGATACCAGTACAGAAAGGGTTCTTTTCCATCCTTTTTTCGTTTCCAGATACGGCCTCCGGGCACATCTTCGGAAAATGTTACGGCCTCCGCTCCTCCGAACAGGGCGCTCAGCAGCGCCGGAAGCGCAAGTACAAGTATGGCCGTGGCGGCAAAAAGCAGGTCCATTGCACGTTTAAGTATCCGCCATTCGGGTTTTAATATGGTATATTCCATTTCTATAACCGGAATATCGTCGATATTTTCGATCACCGCTTTTCCGAAGAGCCGGTTCTCTTTTTCGGGAACGATCTTGATACTGAGCGGAAAATGCGCCAGTTCCGCCATCATGCGAATGATCTCGCCCAGGCTGAAAACATCCGAGCTGAAGATGACGTTATCAATATCCTGGGTCCTTACCAGCTGGGACAGATCATGGATACTCCCGATGGTTTTGGGGTGCAGAAGGTCCTTGTCGGCAAAACCCGCGAACAAATAACCCAATTCCGGATGCAGACCCAGGGTTGCCGCGATGCGCTGGCCTTCCGGGCCGGCACCCACAACCAGTGTGCGTCGCGCGTTTTCGGCTCCCTGCCGGAAATGCCGGGACCGGACCCGGAATGCAATGATGCGCCACAGGGGAAGCAGAAGCATCAGAAACAAAAAGGCGATCAGAAAAACAAAGCGCGATTGTGCCGCGCGCAGGATAAAGAAGGTTACAAAGCCGTTCAGGACAAAACCCGGCAAGAGGTTTGCGGCGGCACGAACAAAATCGTATTGTTTCGCACGGCGATACGATCCGCCCAGGATTAAAAAGAGCATATAGACTGTGGCATATCCACCGAGAACGGGTGCAAAATGCGGCAGTTCATTAAAAAACGCCGCCGGAAAACGCAAAAACAGTGCAAACAGCAAAGCAGACGCGATCAACAGCAGATCCAGCAGGGGAAGACGCAGCATAAAAAAAAGTTTGCCCGTAAAATTAAAGAGCAAATGAAATGCGATCCCCAGACGGAAAAACAAGGTCGTGAACAGCGAATAAAATGGCGAGAAGTGTTTTCTGAAAAAAATGTCCATTGCCTTATAGAAAGCCATCAGACTATCGTAGGGTGCCGATTTTGAACTTTCCCCCTTATAGTGAATAATGGCAGTCTCGGCCACATAGTAAACTTTTTTTCCAGACAACTGAACGCGACGGCAGAGATCAAGGTCCTCCCCATACATGAAGAAATCCTCGTCAAAGCCGCCAAGCTTGCGGATCAGATCTCCGCGGCAGAACATAAAGGAGCCGCTGACGGCATCCACGGGGTAGCTTTGGCCGGGGTCCCGATAGGTCAGATTGTATTTCCCGAAGATTTTGCTTTTCGGAAACAGTGCGCTCAGTCCCAGTAATTTCGGCAATGCCACTTTCGGGGAAGGAAAGCTGCGCCGGCAGGCAAGTTGCAGCGTGCCGTCAGCGTTCAGAATTTTTGGCCCGCTGATGCCGACGTCGGGATTCTTTTCCATAAAATCATACAGCAGCGAAAGCGTATTTTCTTCGATCAGGGTGTCGGGGTTCAGAAAAAGTACGTATTTCCCCCGTGCCCGCTTCAGCGCCTGATTGTTAGCTCTGCCGAAACCGAGATTTTTGTCATTGCAGATCAAATGCAGTTCCGGGAATTCCCGGCGAAGCATTTCCGGAGTGCCGTCAATGGAATGATTGTCGACAACAAAGATCTCCGATTGCAGGCCGGCAATCGATTTTTTTAAGGCATGAAGGCAGTGCTGTAAGAAATTCTTTACATTGTAACTGACAATAATAATGGAGATATCAGTCCTTGTCATTGCGTTGCGGCAAAGGTTTGATCTTCCCAAAAAGGTTCATAAACACCAGGCGCCAGACCATCCAGATAGCTTCATATACGATTTTCTTTGACATTTTGGATTGCCCCACACAACGATCGATAAAAACGATAGAATGTTCATGGAATTGAAAGCCGGCCTTCCAGGCGCGGTAGTTCATTTCGATCTGGAAGGAATAACCGTGGGACTTTACTGCATCCAGATCAATGGCGGCCAGTACGCGGCGATTCCAGCATTTAAAGCCGGCGGTTCCGTCCTTAATAGGCATACGGGTCACCATGTTGGTATAAACATTTGCTCCTTTGCTCAGGATTAGCCGGCGCAGGGGCCAGTTTACCACATTGATGCCGGTCACGTAGCGGGAACCGATTATCCAGTCGTATTCGTTCGCAAGTTCAAAGAGCGGGATCAGGTCTTTGGGATTGTGGGAAAAATCCGCATCCATCTGTGCGATCTGACCATAGCCGTGTTCCAGTCCGTATTTAAATCCCAGGATATATGCGGTTCCCAGCCCCAGTTTCCCTTCGCGTTCGATCAGTTTGATATTCGCATATTCTTTCTGAAATTCCTTCAGGATCTCGCCGGTGCCGTCCGGGGAATTGTCGTCAATGAAAAGAATATCCAGCCCTTCGATCTTTAAAGACTGCAGTTTCAGAACAAGCTTACTGATGTTTGCTTTTTCATTGTAGGTTGGGATAATAACCAGTTTTTTCATTGGCTTTCCTGTTCTCTTTTCGCTTTCAGCCCAAAGGGATAGATCACGGTGCGGATGGTCTGTCCCATACGTTGGGTGCTGATGCCTTGATTGATATTGTCGAGGTTAAAACGTTTTGTCACCAGGTTTGCAATATTGATTTTTCCGTCTTCCAGAAGATGAATGACTTCCGGGATCTTTCTGCGCGGCGCGCCTTCGGCGCCGATCAGGGATATTTCATTATGAATAATACGTCCGATCAGAAATGGCAGCGGATTTTCGCTGTAACCGCTGAGCACCAGACGTCCGCCCTTTTTCAGCGAATTGATCGCCTGCATCAGTGTGCGCGGCGCCCCTATGGTTTCAATGCAAATATCGGCCTTGCCGCCCAGCATATCCTGTACCGCTTCTTCGCATACCGGGACCTTATTGGAATTCAGCACCGCATCGGCGCCCAGGCGTTTTGCTTCGCTGAGTTTCCAGTCGAAAATGTCCACCATGTATACCTGTGCTTCGCGAAGTTTTGCCATCTGCAGAATGCTGAGCCCGAAGCCGCCGCTGCCAAAGATCACGACCTTTTCTCCGGCGCGGATATTCACACGGTCAAAGGCCAGGTGATAGGCACCGATCAACAGGTTGGAGATCAGACTTCCCACCTCGAATTCGTATTCGTGGGGGAGCCGGTAAGGATGAAAGTCCGGCACCGCGATATATTCGGCAAAACCCCCGTTTATGTCAATGCCGATACGCCGGATATTTTCGCAATAGGTTTCATTCCAGGACTTACATGCAAGGCATTGATTGCAGGTAATGGTTGCGGGGACAATGACCGGCTCGCCGGGTTTGAATTTTTTTACTTCACTGCCGACCTCTTCAATAACACCCGCGATCTCATGGCCCAGAATGATGGGCGGCTTCATATTGGGAGCCATTCCCTGATCGATGAACTGCATATCGGTATGGCAGAGCGAACAGGTCCGGATCGCAATCAATACATCATGCGGACCGACGGCGGGATCGGGCACATTCCCGATACTCAGGGGTTCGTAGGAATGATGAAAAATGGCAGCGCGCATGATTTCCTTTCACAGACATTAATCAGATAAATATAATAGAAATTCACAGCAGAACAAAGAGAATGACCAATTAATAGCAGTGCGGGACCTTCATGCTTAACTCTTTGATTTTTTGAAGAATATTATTATAATACGACTTCTACGGCATTTTACATCTGTCCCCGCAAGAAGGCGGAAGGACGAAAAAACCGGATTACGCAGATGCATATGGATCGGATCAAGATATTGATTGCTGAAGATGACCAAGTGAGTTTTGCTTATTTAAATGAGCTGCTGCGTCACTGGAACGCACAAATCGTGCAAGCCCAAAACGGCATACAGGCCCTGGATGCCGTACGGCAGGACCCGGATATCGCGCTGGCGCTGATTGATATAAAAATGCCGCTGATGAGCGGTTATGATGCCGCAAGGGAGATCCGCAAGCTGCGATCTGATCTGCCGCTGATCGCACAGACCGCCTATGCCCTGAACGAAGAACGCATTCATATCCTGGAGGCGGGCTTCGATGACTATCTGACCAAACCTATCCGGCGCGAAGAACTGCTGCAGGCTCTCCGGAAATATCTGCCCTTTTTGCGCACGGATTAAACCTTTTCTTCCAGGGAACAAATACCTGTCTTATGTATTGCATTATCCAAATGCGGAGCATACGGGTATGTTGAAATTACATCGAAATCCGGGGCGCTTGCTTTCGCGATATTCCGCCCTGCTCATTTTATCCTTGGGGGTCCTTATGGCACAAAACACGACGTATAAGACCTTGAGTCCCGAAGAAAAGCGGGTCATCATTGACAAGGGCACCGAAGCACCCTTCAGCGGCGATCTGCTTTACGAAAAACGCGAGGGCACTTTCGTCTGCCGCCAGTGCGGAACGGCGCTGTTTTATTCCGCAAATAAATTCGATTCCGGCTGCGGCTGGCCCAGTTTTGACGATGCTATCCCGGGGCATGTCCTGGAGGTCCCTGACGCCGACGGCCGCCGGACAGAAATACTTTGTGCCAACTGTAAAGGACATTTGGGACATGTTTTCCGCGGTGAAAGGTTTACACCAAAGAATACCCGCCATTGCGTGAACTCCCTTTCCATGGACTTTATTCCGGGTTCCGTTGAACGCAGCGCAACGGCAGTCTTTGCCGGCGGCTGTTTCTGGGGTGTGGAATATTATCTGCAGCAGCTCGACGGCGTAAAAGCGGTCCTATCCGGCTACAGCGGCGGACGTGTCAAAAACCCTTCTTATCAGGAAGTGAGCCGCGGCAATACCGGTCACTACGAAGCCGTGGAGGTCCGCTATGATCCGGACAAGGTCAATTACGAAACACTGGCAAGAATGTTCTTCGAGATCCACGACCCTACGCAGACTAACGGCCAGGGTCCCGATATTGGAAAACAATACCGTTCCGCGGTGTTTTACCGCGATCCCGAAGAAAAACAAATCGCTAAAAAACTGATCGCCGAACTTGAAGCGAAGGGTTATAAGATCGCAACCAAAGTACTGCCGCTTGATGTGTTCTATCCGGCAGAAGATCATCATCAAGATTATTATTTCCGGAAAGGCACGTTGCCTTACTGTCACGGATATGTGAAACGATTCTAGTATACTTGACTCAAGTGATTTCTAATAGGTATTATATTTGTCTTCCCAGCGCAGGATGCGCCATTTCCCCTCTTTGTCTTTTCGAAAGCGAAAAGCCGCATCTCCCACAAGAGTATAATAATCTCCCAGTGTCAACTGATAGGAACGTGAAATATCTGCATAATTGGCACTTTCAAAACGTTTGTCCTCCCGCCGGATCACGGAATCTCCCTGCATTTCGTAATAAGCACTATCCAGTGTACTTTGCCAGATAAGATCGATATAGGAAAAAGCCCCCAGCAGACGGCCGGTAGTCCGCAGTTCGGTATCCCACATCCAGGAATCATAATGGCCGGTCCCGCTTTCGGTGCTTGGCTGGTAATAAACAAAGACAAATTCGCTGTCGAGAAGCATTGCGTACATCAGGCTGTCCCGGTAAATATAAGCATAGCGGAAATTGTGCAGCACGTCCGCCGGAGAGGCGAGATCCAGACGGTAAATAGAATTCCCGCCGTCCAGGTCGCCAAGCGCAGGCGCAAAAATATTCTTACAACCCGTGCCGTTCAGTAAAAGCATCAGAAGTCCGGCATAAAGCGGGATTTTACGGATCATTATCTTCATTAATGCAATATAGCATAAAAAACCGGATTTGTAAAGCGGCAAGCGGGCGTCGATTTTCCGCTGGCAGTATTCACCCGAAAGGGGTATATTAAAAGAGTATATTAATAAACCCTGCTGCAGATTCCGATGGCAAGCTTATGTAAAATTAATATCAATGACCATGCCGGCTTGAGAAAAAAAATTGACGCTTTATGCGAACAAAGCGATTCCCTTGATCTGGCAAACTGGGCCATTCTTTGTGCAAGACGCGTTCTGCCGCTCGCTAAACTCTGCGACGCCGATATGCAAATTGTCGAGGATGGATTCCGGATTAACGCACTTTGTCAGGCAGGAAAGGCCGGAGTTCATGCGTTGCGGCAAGCAGGATTCAGTATTCACCGGATTGCGCGCAACTACCCTTCGGACACCAAAAAAAACGCCCTTCGCGCCGCCGGACATGCTGTGGGAACGGGACACATGAAAGAACATGCGATGGTTTGTTCCGATTATGTCATTAAAACCCTGGAACTGGCCTTTCCGGGTCACGGGGAAATTATTGAACGCGAACGAACCTGGCAGCGTGATGCCCTGAATGGAATACGGGACCGTCATGAAGAGTCTTGAAGAAAGCGTTGTAACTGCGATGGATGGTTCCGATAAGGAACTGTTTCCTTTTTTGCCTTATATTCTTCAGGATCTCTGGGAGATCGGGACAGATCCGGAGCTTGTTATTCAACTCATACGGAAGCGCTTTCCCGGCACCGCAAATCTCAGGATACTCGATCTTGGTTGCGGAAAAGGAGCCGTTTCCGTAAACGTCGCCCGGCGTCTTGGATGCTGTTGTCACGGGATAGATGCCATTCCGGAGTTTATTGAATTTGCCCGGCAAAAAGCCCGCGAGTACGGGGTGATCGGTTGCTGTACTTTTGAAACGGGCGATATCCGGGAGATGGCCGCGCAATTCAGCGGCTGGGATGTAGTGATCCTTGGCGCTATCGGACCGGTTTTCGGCGATTATCTTACAACACTGAAGACACTGTCTCCCTGTCTCTCTCCGGGCGGGGTTTTCATTATTGATGACGGATATATCGAAGATAACAGCAGCTTTCGGCACCCTCTTATACAAAAAAGAGGAATTATCAGAAAACAAATTGAAACGGCAGGTATGGAACTTCTGGACGAGATCGTGGTGGAAAAAGAAACGCTACGGAAAGATGACAGGGATATCTTCGATCACCTTGAAAAACGCTGCCGTGAATTAATGCATCAATATCCCGACAAACGGCCTCTGTTCCTCAATTACATTAGCCGGCAGAAAGCCGAAAATGATGTGCTTGAAAACAAGATCATCGCTTCTGTCATAATGATTGGGAGGAAACATTAAACAGGGAACATGTGCAAAGAGAGGGATTGTCAATACCCGAATTTACCCGGAATAACAAAACGGGAATTCCCGTTTTACTGCCAGTATCTTTTTTATTTAAGCCGTATTCACCTTTCCGGAAACAATCGGAAATTTTGGCACTTTACCAAAACAGCAACGTTGAAGAACAACGGTAATAAAAGGAGGCTTTATGAAAATCGGATTTATCGGACTGGGGAAAATGGGATATCATATGGTTGAGCATTTGCTCGGCAAGGGTCACCGTGTCGTTGTGTATAACCGTTCACCGCAAAAAACCGAGAAGATCAGCCGTGAAAGCGGTGCGATTCCGGCAAAATCCTACGAAGATCTGATAAATAAACTGAAAGCTCCGCGTATTCTCTGGCTGATGGTTCCCCATTCGTCGGTTGAAGAAATCATCGGATTACTTTCCGGACTATTGGAGCCGGGAGACCTATTGATCGACGGCGGTAACAGCAATTACCGGGAAACCCGCCGCCGTGCGATTGAGCTCGGCAGTAAGGGGATTCATTTTATGGACGCAGGAGTCTCCGGGGGTCTGGCGGCAGCAAAGACCGGTTATTGCATTATGGCGGGCGGACCGGAGGACCAATTCCGGCGTGTGGAACCCATGATCCGCGATATGTGCGTTAAAAACGGTTACGGACATTTCGGGCCGGCCGGAGCCGGGCATTACGTCAAGATGATCCATAATGCCATCGAATACGGTATGATGCAGGCCATCGGCGAGGGCTTGGACCTGATCAAAAACGGTCCTTTTCCGGATACGGATCTGTTAAAACTCAGTGATGTCTGGAATCACGGCAGTATTATCCGTTCTTTTTTGATGGAAATGACCCACCTGGGTCTGAAACATCATCCGGATCTGTCCGATATCGACGGTTTTGTACCCAACAGCGGTGAAGGCCGCTGGGCGGTTGAGGATGCCAAAGAATACGGGGTTGATGTCCCGGTCATTGAGGAAAGCCTGCGCATCCGCCTGGCTTCCGACAAGGTCAAGACCTTTGCTACAAAGGCTGTGGCGGTCATGCGCGACGAGTTCGGCGGACACGGAGTATTGCAGAAATGAAGATGCTCGTGCTGAAGAATTCCGGGGAGATCGCCGGGACCGGGGCAAAACTCGTTGCGGACATGCTCCGGGACCGGACGGAACAATACGACACGGTTGTACTGGGTCTTGCCGGCGGCCGCAGCCTTCGAGGCATTTACCGTGCTCTGGCCGGATACGAAATGCCCGCCTGGAAGAAAGTCCATTTCTTTTGGGTCGATGAGCGACGCGTTCCATTGACGGATCCGCAAAGCAACTACCGGCTGGCAGAAGAGCTGCTCCTGCGTCCTTTGCTAATAAGAGGACTTATCAGAACGGCGAACATTCATCCTTTTCAAATCGATGCGGCACCGGAGCTTGCGGCGCAAAATTATCTGCAGGAATTGAACCGTTTCGGCGGATGTTTTGATCTTGCAATGCTTGGGGCGGGCGAAGACGGGCACATTGCCGCTATCTTTCCGGAAAACACCTATAGCGAATTCCGGGAATTCTCTTATTTGCACAACGCTCCCAAGGCGCCTCCGCAGCGTTTTACGGCAAGTCCGGCACTCCTTGCGGCAAGCCGAAGCTGTATCCTGGTGTATGGCGGAGAATCCAAGCGAAAGGCGCTGCTGCATTTTCTTGAGGAATCCGCAGATAAAACCCTCCCCGAACGCATACTGCAGGAAATGAAATCACTTATCGTGTTGACAGACCAAAAGGTATAATTTATGGAACATTACTCGATCATTATTTTCGGAGGTACGGGAGACCTCTCCCGGCGAAAGCTGATCCCGGCCCTTATTGCCCTGGCAGACAAAGATCCGCACAAGCATTTTCATGTCCTCGGTATCGGCCGTAAGCCTTTCGACGATCAGCAATTTCGCAAATTCCTTCTGCCCGGCGCGGAGAAACATCCGCGCGTAGATTTGCATTATATGGCGGCAGATATCGAAAAAGAGGACAGCTTGCTTCATTTAAAAGATCGCATGGCTGAAATTGAGCCGGGTCTGCCAGCCGGAAGGATCTTTTATCTTGCCACCGCGTACGGTTATTTTGGGAAGATCGCAGAAAACATCGAGCGCTGTTGTAATGTTCGGGATCCTTTTTTTACGCGCATTGTGGCAGAAAAACCGTTTGGCAGCGGCCGTGAGTCTTTCAAAAAATTAAATGCGGAACTGCGTGCGCGTTTTCGCGAAGAACAGATTTTCCGCGCAGATCATTATCTTGCCAAGGGAACCGTCGACAATATTTTACGGACACGTTTTTCCAATCCCCTTTTTGAACGCGTCTGGAATTCTTCTTCCATTGAACGTATTACCGTTGCCGTGCATGAGGCGCTCGGCGTCGGCAGCCGGATAGCCTACTATGATCAGACCGGCGCTATCAAGGATATGGTTCAGAACCACCTGCTTCAGGCCCTTGCACTTGTCCTGATGAGGGTTCCCGAAAAGAAAGATGAAACAGCTTTCCGTAAAGCCAAAACCGAGGCTATCCGGAATCTGCGCTTTCGCGGAACAATACGGACCGGCCAATATCGCGGGTATCAGGATGAAGTTAGGGACTTAAATCCCGGATCCCGGACCGAGACCTTTGCGGAACTGCAGCTGCACTCGCGCGACCGCCGCTGGCGCGGCACGGATATCCTCCTGCGAACCGGCAAAATGCTGAAAAAACGCGAGGCTTATATCGAGATCATGTTCAAAAAAGAACCCTGTTCCGCCTATTGCGAATTTGATCTGCCCCCCAATAAACTCATTCTGCATATTCAGCCACTGCAAAATGTGGAACTGACGATCAATTCCACGCTTCCGGGAGAAAAGGTTAAGCTGACACCCGTCAAGATGATCTATTGCCCGACCTGTGAATTTAAGGCGAACACTCCCGAGGGCTACGAGATTATTCTGGACGAATGTATCAGGGGGAACAAGCGTCTCTTTATGTCTGAAGAGGAGCTGAGCGCCGCTTGGCGGCTCACGGACAGCATCACTGCAGTCGCCGAACACCAAATGCCGGAAATCTATGAGGCCGGAACGGATGCTTGAAATGCCGCAAGCTTGTCATTATAATAACTTTACTAAAAAATGAGCTTATAGAATGGTAGACAAGATTATTTACCGGCCTATCGGAATTATTCACTCGCCACACAAGGAGCCGAAAGGTACTCCCATCCAGCCGGCAGCTGCAGAAAATGTCGATGGCAGCGTTGAACTGTTCCCAAAATACACAGCGGGGCTCAAAGACCTTGAGGGCTTTTCGCATATTATTCTGATCTATCATTTTCATCTTTCCGGAAAAGCAGCCCTGCTTGTTTATCCCTTTATGGACACACAAGCACACGGTGTTTTTGCCATGCGCGGACCCGCGCGTCCGAATCCCATCGGACTGTCCGTATTAAAACTGACAAAGATAAATGGAAACGTTCTTTTTGTCCGGGATGTGGATATTGTTGATGGCACACCTCTGCTTGATATCAAACCCTATGTGCCCGATTTTGATATTCGACCCGCAAAATCCTGCGGATGGCTCGATAACAATGTAAAAAAGCTGGCAAATGTCCGCGATGACGGACGATTTAAAAAATCATAATTCTTTACGAAGGCCAAAGCAAACAAACATACAGGAGTGCATTGTGTTTCCAATAGGATTTTTATTCCGCCTTTTATAATTTATCGTGGAAGGCGGAAAAATACATGTCACACCAGCACCAGCATCATGAAATTCCGAACCTGAAAAAGGTGAATACCGCCTTTATTATTGGAATTGTTCTTAATTTGCTGTTTGTGATCGTTGAGCTTATCGCGGGCTTGCTGAATAATTCATTGGCCTTACTGACAGATGCGGGACATAATGTCAGTGATGTCGGCAGCCTGCTTCTTTCGTTTCTGGTAATTAAGCTGGCGGCACGGAAATCGACGGAAAGTTTTACCTACGGATATAAGAAATCCACCATTCTTGCCAGTCTGCTGAATGCGGTCATTCTGATAGCTGTCGTTATTGTGATTGTGATCGAAGCGATAAAGCGATTCTCGGAACCCACGGTAGTTCCGGGAATAAATATCGCACTTGTCGCCTTTGCGGGGATTGTGATTAATACTGTGACCGCTCTTCTGTTCTTTCGGGATAAAGATAAAGACCTTAATATCAAAGGCGCATTTCTGCATCTTTTTGCCGACGCACTGATATCGGCGGCGGTCGTTATCGGTGGATTGCTGATCCATTTTACCGGCATTTACATTATTGATCCAATCCTGAGTATTCTTGTCGCCGTAGTGATCTTCTACAGCACTTTCGGATTGCTGAGGGACAGTCTGAAACTGTCACTTGATGCCGTACCGGTGAATGTTGACCTTAACGATATCCGAGACAATGTGCTTAATACCCCCGGCGTCAGGAATCTTCACCATCTTCATGTCTGGGCACTGAGTACAACGCAAAATGCGATGACGGCACATATCGTTGTTTCAGACGGCATGGCGGGTGCGGAGGTTGCGGAACTGAAAAAACGGCTGCGGCATAAGATGGAAGATCTGCATATCGGACACCTGACGCTGGAGATCGAGCAGGAATCCCACGCCTGTAAAGAACCGGGCTGTTAAAGTGACGCGAGCGGTTCTTTGTGGAACTCCCACGATTTAAAGAAACAATTTTACATGCTTTATAATTCAAGCAACGTTCTTTATAACAAACTTAACCCCGGGGTGTTAAAATGCGGCTGAAAGAATTGCTCGTTGTCATCCCCCACAGCGGGATCGTAATCCCGGAAGAGATCAATCCCAAAAGCCTGGTTCCGGAATTTCCCGAAATGCTTAAAAATGTCGACTGGTATACCAATTACCTTTACGACTTCCGGGATATCCTCGGTAACAGGCAGATCAATTTCCCATACTGCAGTCTGCTGTTGGAAGCCAACCGGCATCCTGACGTATTGGATGACTGTGTTCCCCTCTATGATCCCTTGGGGAAAAAAATGTACAAACGCGGACACATTCCGGACGAGAGCCTGCGGCGGACACTTTCGGATAAATATCTGATTCCTTTTCACGATGAGATCTCCAATACGATCATGCGCGGCGTGAATTTTATGCTGGACGGACATTCCACCGTGACGGCAAAGGGTGTCGGAGACCGGCAGATCGAACTCATGAACTTTCAGCATTCTCCGCTGGACGAAGGACCCGTCTATTATTCCCCGTCCATTTTTATTGAAACCTACGCCAAAGAACTGAAAAAGCGTCTCCCGGATATCCGCATAACCGTCAACGAATCCAAATATTTTAACGTTTACGGCCATGTCTGCACACAGCATTCCGTGAATGCCCTGAAGCGCATCGGTCATCGTGTGCCGGCAATTCTGCAGGAAACCAACCAGAAGCTCTACATGCATTCGAATGGCACTCCGGACATCTGCGCCATTGAGCGCCTGCGCCGCGCTTTTGCCGAATCTGTTTACCACACGCTCAGGAAAGCCCATAATATCGGAACGGGCGGCAAGATACTGGATGTACCGGTGACACGCCAGACTTACGACTACGATTGCGGCGCCAAGGCACTGCAGACACTGCTGGCCTATTACGGCGTGGATGTCCGGGAAGATCTGCTGATGAAGGAACTCGGCACTTCCAAGGTTGACGGTTCTTCCGTTGACGAGATCCGGGCCTACGCAAAGTCTCAGGGATTCCATGTCCGCGCGCATCAGAACATGAGCGTCGAGGAGCTGAAAAGCCATATAGACGAAGGACATCCCGTGCTGGTCCTGCTGCAGGCCTGGGCGGAAAAAAAACTCACACCCGAAGCCTGGAAAACGAATTATGACGACGGACATTATGTGATCGTGATCGGCTACGGAAAAGACCGTGTTATTTTTGAAGATCCGTCTTCATTCAGCCGGACCTGGCTGACCGTAAAAGAATTCCGTGACCGCTGGCACGACCGGAATCCCGAAAACGGCAAAAAGCTCATGCGCTTCGGCATGGTACTCCTTGGCCGGGAGCCGATCGGACAAGCTATGCTGCATATGGAATGAGGTGAAATGGATTGACTCAAATCGTAATAATCTGATCGAGTTAATGAGATATATTTCTTTTGACTCAATGCAAAAAAAGAGAACACCATGAAACTCTATCATGTCGATGCCTTTACCGACAAACTCTTCACCGGCAACCCGGCCGGAGTCTGTATTCTGGATAAAGATATACCGGATGAGCAAAAATTACATATTGCGGCGGAACTGAAACATTCCGAGACCGCGTTCGTACTGCGCCCGGGGAATGCCGGCGATATTCCGCTGCGCTGGTTCACGCCGGAGACAGAGGTCCCGCTCTGCGGCCACGCAACGCTATCGGCGGCACATATCCTTTTTGAAAAAAAATATGTCCGTAAAGACGAAACAATTCGCTTTACAACAAAATCCGGTATTTTGACGGCAAAATATTCGGGAACGCAAGTCGAACTCGATTTTCCCCAATTGTCGGTTCGTCCCTGTGCGGCGAATCCCGACCTGAATGCCGCTATGGGAATGACACCGCTATTTACCGTAAAAAACGAGGAGTTGTATTTTGTCGAGATCGCATCCGCAAAGGAACTCCGCACATTACAACCGGATTTCAATGCACTGAAAAAAATACTTCCGGGCGAATTCATCGTGACAGCTGCTTCGGATGATCCGCGCTTTGATTTTCTGTCCCGCTTTTTCGGACCCGCAGTCGGTATTCCCGAGGACCCCGTTACCGGATCCGCGCATTGTTATCTGGCTCCCTACTGGTCCGCCAAACTCGGTAAAAACACACTGACGGGATTCCAGGTATCTGCTCGCGGTGGCGTGGTGGAATGCGAACTCACCGGCAATAAGCGCGTGAAACTGCGGGGGCGCGCGGTAACGTTCTTTGAAACCGATATTGTTCTTTGACAGGATCGTCCATACAGCAGCGATCCTCCGGGAACAGGATCGACAGGATATTCTTGGACGGGATATACAGGATGGCTTATTAGACGGGATCACAGGATTACCCGGATTGTTTTTTTGACAGGATCACAGGATTAACAGGATATGTTTTTTAACAGGAAAAACCGAATTGTTTTTAAACAAGATTGTCGGATATACAGGATGGTTTTAGATCCAATAAAAATATCAACAAATCAACAGATCTTAACATCTCGACATTCTTTAGAACATTGAACTTTGAACCTTGATCCTTGAATATTGAATCTTAAATATTGAATCCTCTGCATCTCCACGACTTTTTATCCCCGAAGC
The DNA here is from genome assembly GCA_028718545.1 of Fidelibacterota bacterium. Classification (GTDB taxonomy): domain Bacteria; phylum Fidelibacterota; class Fidelibacteria; order Fidelibacterales; family Fidelibacteraceae; genus M50B103. Next base: position 29,249 of record JAQULT010000018.1, read on the forward strand.
CCCTAAGGGTCCTCAGCCCTCAACCTCAATCTTAACCTCAATCTTAATCTTAGAATTGCTCTTGTGATCGGCGTTACCGATCTCTAAATTTCCATAAGACAGGAAAAGGCTAAAATGCAGCGACACCGCGACACCATTATCGGAAAATCGTATAAATACCTCAACACTGCTGTGCTGATCACGCTGGTGCGTTTCGGAGGAAAAACGCACCTGGTATTTGAGGAACGCAGCGCGGATATTGTTCAGGGATCTGAGATCTGCTTCCCCGGAGGACGTTTCGATAAGGTTAAGGACCGAACGCTGAAAGACACGGCGATCCGTGAGAGCTGCGAAGAACTCGGGATATCCCGAAAACAGATCAGCATACGCGGAAAACTCGGCACACTGATCGCTCCGGTCGGCGTTATGGTCGAAGCTTATATCGGTAATATTAAGATCAACAGTATTAATGAGCTCAATATCAACCGGGACGAGGTGGAAAAAGTATTTACCCTTCCGCTATCCTGGTTCCGTGCCAATCCGGCCAGGGAACATTATCTCCAAATTGAGATTCATCCTTTTCATTATAACGACAACATGGAAAAGGAGCATTTTTTCCCGGTGAAAGACTACGCACTGCCGGAACGTTATGAGGAACCATGGAAAGGACGCAAACATCCCGTCTTTGTCTATCCGTCCGAATACGGCGTAATCTGGGGCATTACCGCGGAACTTATACGGGATTTTTTAACATCCGAATATGCGTTAAAAATGTAAAAAAATTACTCTATTGTTCTTAATCAAAACGAAAGGCGGAAGAAAATGATCATTTCAACAACAGAAAAGATCCCAAACCGGGAAATAACAGAGATACTGGGCGTCGCGCGCGGCAGTACCGTTCGGGCAAGGAACCTGGGGCGGGATATTTTTGCCGGACTGAAAAACATTGTGGGCGGGGAGATCTCGGAATACACGCAGCTGCAGGCGGAATCTCGGGAACAGGCAATGCAGCGTATGATCGTGGATGGCGAAAAAATGGGAGCCGATGCTATTATCAACGTCCGGCTGGCCACCTCCATGCTGATGCAGGGCGCTGCGGAGATCCTTGCATACGGCACGGCCGTAAAACTTTCGTAATATGGACACTCTCATTAACATCATTTTCAGCCTCTACGGACTGGGAATACTGGTCGCGCTTGGTCTGCTCATCTACTTTATCGTAAAAAGAGTCAAGGCAAAAAAGACCGAGAATTTCGAGAA
>JAQULT010000019.1 GCA_028718545.1 Fidelibacterota bacterium
TGAAAACCGATCGGACCCGCACTCAGAACGAAGAATCCCAAAAAGAAAGATGAAATGAGTGCTACGGTGTAAGCTGCTTCCGGAGTCCGGGTCACAGCAGCGGCAAAGGCGATCCCCGCCAGGGACGGCACCATTCCCAGGAGGCAAATATTGATAAAGATCTTTCGCTTCATCAATTTATCCGAGAAAATGGGCAAAATCAAGGCTCCCAGGATTCCCCCAACCAACATCACGCCGCCGATCAATCCGTCAGAATCTTTGACGCTCAGGTATTCCGCGATGGAATCTGTCATCGAAGATACGGCATTAAATATCCCAAGTCCGATAAAGAAGATCAGAATGGTTATCCACATATCCTTTTGCCGTAAAATGTGTTTTATGCCGTCCGTAAATTTATGCCGTACATAAGCTTCCTCAGAGGGCGGGGTAGTCGGTTCTTCTTTGATCAGCAGGATAGCTGTCAGACAGGCAATAAAGGTGACGATCCCGTAGATCATCAGCATACTGTGCATACCCTGGCCGTAATTTGCCTGATCGGGATCCGTCGCAACCATCAGAGGCGTGACCATCATAACAATTATGATTCCTAAAAACTGAGACAGTGTTCCAAGGCCTGCAGCAGTTCCGCGTTCTTCCAGGGGGAACCAGCGGGCCGTAAGGGCGGTCAGGCCGTTAAGAAGAAAGGGTTGTGAGATCGCGAGTCCCAGCTGGAAAACGATCTGCGCCGTAAACGAATCGGCAAAAATGCCCTTGAATAAAGCGAAAATACCGCAGAGTGCGGCTCCAAAACCGATCCCTTTCCGTATCCCCCAGGTATCGATCACAAAGGAAGCCGGGATACCGACGATCAGATAGACCAGCATGTAGGACATTGCAAGAAAATCTATATTGAAGATTGAATTGGGATTAAACTGGCCTGCATAATATACTTCCGCTGCGCGGGCTACCGGTGCGTGGGTCAGCCACTGTATTTGTCCAACCAGGCAAACCAGCATATAGGCTCCCAGAACGACCCAACGATAGGGATAGATCTTAAAATTTCTGTTTTTCATAGAAATACCCTGTATTATGGGTTAGAGTGTTCTGCAGACCTGCGGTCAATCCTGTATTGCCGGCTCTTTCGGCAGGCCGATCCAGGTAAGCTTCCGGTACAGCTCTCCCCGAGCGATAATGCTCAGTATCAGGAACATGATAAGAATTCGGAAGCCAAGTATCCAGAACACATTCGCACCTATAGCGGCAAAAATCACCGTATCTTCGACGACCGCATGCAGTAAGCACATGGAAAGGGTCAGCATGCAATTGTCCTTATGGGTCAGGACCTGCTTTTTATTCATGCTGAATAAAATACCGGCCCCGTAGGCAATCCCGATAAAGGTGCCGACCAGCCAGGGCCCCATGGCGGAAGGGGACATCCCAAAATAACGGGTAATCCCCGAAAAGGCATTTTTGATCTTGCCGCGTTGTTTCCAGAGTAAAACGAGTTCATAGAGCAGCATGATCAGGAACATCATCAGGAGGATCTCAGCGGCGGTTATGAGGATCTTCAGAAACAGCTCCGGCCAGGAAAAAGCCGCCGCCGTTTCGTAATTAGTAAGAGAAGTACCGCGCAGGGTTTGAGGCATTATGCGGTGTAAGAGTATTCCGGCAAGAAAAGAAAAAACAATACGGGTGAGTGCAATAGCCGGCCGGCCCATTTTGAGCTTGACCAGGATGCCCGTTTCCACAATAAGATTATGCGCAAAACCTGTTACGATAGCGATGAGAGTAATTTGCCGGACGCTTAGGTCCAGAACACTGGCGGCGGCAATTGCGGCAAAGAGATTGTTTACCCAGGCGGCCAGAAACACCAATGCGGCTTCTCCGGGCAAACCCAGCAGTTTCATGAGCGGTTCGAAGTAGGGGGCAATAAAGTCCAGAAAGCCCAGGCGGTCCAGAAAGGCGGTCAGCAAGGAAACAGGAATGTAGATCTTCAGCAGGATCCAGGAAACCTTTAATGCTTGTTTAAGGGCTTTCAGGAAGACTTGCCGGATATTTTCCGGAATAAAATCCTGACGAAAGCGGTTTTTCTCATTTTCACTATTCATGGCTGTTTTTCTTCACACACATTCCGGGAATCCGGGAATATACAACGATCAGATAAACAGATTAACATTGGATTCTTCCGCGTCGCCCAGATAGGCTCCTACACCTCCTAGCTGAACACCGTCGATGAGTTCTTCTTCACGTATACCCATGACGTCCATACTCATGGTACAGGCGACAATTTTTACGCCTGCGGCCATGGCTTTGCGGATGAGTTCCTGAAGGCTGTCGATATTTTTACGTTTCATGACCATTTTCATCATGGCGGTTCCCATGCCGGCCATGTGCATTTTGGAGAGTTTCAGTTTCGCGGCGCCGCGTGGCATCATGGCTCCGAACATCGTTTCAATGAACGATTTCGGTACTTTCTGGCGGTTAGATCTGCGCAGGACATTCAAACCCCAGAAGGTAAAGAACATGGTGACCTTTCTGCCCATGGCCGCGGCACCGTTGGCAATGATAAAGCTTGCCAGTACCTTATCCAGATCGCCGCTGAAGACAATAATGGTCTTTCCGTCCGGACTGTCCTGCACTTTGGTCTCCGGCGCTTTCTTTCCGCCTTTTTGCAGCACAGCTACATATTCATTCCCGCGTTTTTCATTGGATATCAGCGTATTGCCGGTACGCCGGCACCAGGCCACGATATCGCGGGCAAAACCGGGATCGGAAGCTGACACTTCCAGCGAATCACCTTCCTTCAGGGTATTCATGGTCTCAAAGACCTTCATAATGGGGCCGGGACATTGCAGTCCGCTGCAGTCCAGCTGCAGTACCCGGATCCCACTGCTCTGCACGGGAAGTGCTTCCGTGCGGCGTTCGGCGGCCAGAGTAGCCGCTTCGGGGATAATTTCTTTATAATGTGTCGATTGATAAAAATTCGTACCGCCGGGATAGAGGAGTACTTTTTTAAATCCCAGCTGCATCAGTGTGCGTGCGGCGTTATAGGAACGTACCCCGATGGCGCAGAAGACGATAAGGGTCTTGTCTTTGTCGATCTCCCCGGCACGCTGACGCAGCTGTCCCCAGGGAATATCCAGGGAATTGGTAAAGGCAAATGCCATGCGTTCGGCGTCTTCGCGCACATCCAGGATCACTGCGTCCTTGCGTGTTTCAACGGCATTCCATTCGCAAAATACGATTCTTCCTTTCAACACGTTTTCCGCGACAAAACCGGCCATATTGACAGGATCTTTGGCAGAGGAGAAGGGCGGAGCATAGGCAAGTTCCAAGGTTTTGAGATCTTCAACGCTGCCGCCCAGGCGTATTGCCGTCGCTAAAATATCGATTCGTTTATCAATGCCTTCACGACCGACGATCTGCGCTCCAAAAAGCTTCTTCCCATCAGTGGAAAAGAGGAGTTTCAGGGTCATTGGCGTGGCGCCGGGATAATAGCCGGCATGCGAATTTTGCGTGATTATGATGCTCTCGTAATCTTTGCCCTTAACCAGTCCGGCTTTTTTCAGGGCTTTTTCGTTAGCGCCGCTGCTTGCGGCCGTCAGATCAAAGATCCTGACGATAGAAGTCCCCTGCGTACCGCGATAAGGTTCTTTTTCACCGTAAATGTTATTAGCCACAATACGTCCCTGCTTGTTGGCAGGTCCCGCCAGCGGGATCATGGTCTTTTGGCGGATGACAAAATCTTCCACTTCGATCACATCGCCGACGGCATAGATATCCGGATCGGATGTCCGCAAGAATTCGTCCACGATCACACCCCCGCGCTTGTTCAGCTGGAGGCCGGCTTCGCGGGCCAGATCGCTGTTGGGTTTGACCCCGATGGAAAGAATGACCAGATCCGCAGAAATGATCTTGCCACTTTTCATCGTGGTATTCACCTTGGTATCCGTTTGTTCAAAGGAAGCGGCAGCATCGCCCAGCAACAGCGTAATGCCCTGCAGTTCCAGCTGTTCGTGGAGTAACTGTGCCATCTCAAAATCCAGGGGTGCCATAACCTGATCCAGCATATCGGCAACCGTGACCTGCAGACCTGCATGATGCAGATTTTCCGCCATTTCCAGTCCGATAAAACCGCCGCCGACGATCAAAACGTTCTTTGCATTTGTATCCGCAATGAATTCCCGGATCCGGTCCGCATCAGGAACGGTCCACAAGGTCATAATACGGGAAGCATTGACTCCGCTGACGGGTGCTTTGAAGGGGGAAGAGCCGGTCGAGAGCACCAGGGTATCATAGGATTCCCGGTAAGTATCGCCGCTTTCGACATATTTAACGGTCACGGTTTTTTGCTTGCGGTCAATGGAAATGACCTCCTGTTTGATTCTTACGTCAATATTATAGCGGCCCAGCATGGCTTCCGGCGACTGCAGCAGCAGGGAATCGCGCGATTTAATGACATTCCCGATGTGATAGGGGAGTCCGCAGTTGGCGTAGGAGATATAATCTCCGCGTTCAAACATGATAATATTGGCATTTTCATCCAACCTGCGGAGCCGGGCGGCTGCGCTGGCACCACCGGCAACTCCGCCGACGATCAGAATCTTTTTGTTCATGAGAATATTCCTTTCGGTATTGAATTTCATTTACTTCTTTTACAACAACACTCAACAGACCGGGCGTGTTAAATAAGACAAATATTTTGATCCTTTATTGCCGTCCTCATCCGTTTATGCGTAAAAATACAAAAAAAATATTCAAAAAAACAGAGAATACACAGTTACGGTTGCAGCCTTTTCCGGCGGACGGGCTATATAAGCAAAAAAAAGATTGCAATTCGGTGAGGATTATCACACTTTGAGGATAAATTTGCATTTTGTTGTTTTTTATCGCTATATTTGCAAAAAAATTGAGGATGAATGGAAATGGCCCGACACTGTATCATTGTAGAATCACCTTCCAAGGCAAAGACCATCGGAAAATACCTGGGAAAGGACTATCAAATCCTCGCCACTATCGGCCATATCCGTGATCTTCCCAAAAAAGACCTGGGTATCGATACGGCGCATCATTTTGAACCCCGTTATGTGGCAGTTCCCGGAAAAAAAGACGTTATTGTCAATCTTAAGAAAGCGGTGCAAAATTCGGATGAGATCTATATTGCTACCGATCCGGACCGCGAAGGGGAAGCGATCGCCTGGCATGTTACCCAAATTTTAGGACTGGATCCTTCGGCCGTCAAGCGGGTGGCATTTCACGAGATCACCCGGAATGCGGTCATGGAAGCCCTGGCGAATCCCGGTCCCATCAATCTTGAACTCGTCAATGCCCAGCAAGCCCGCCGTGTTCTGGACCGGCTGGTCGGTTTTGAACTTTCGCCTTTGCTTTGGCGCAAGATCAAGCCTTCGCTGTCGGCAGGTCGGGTTCAATCGGTCGCAGTACGTCTCATTGTCGAACGTGAAGAAGAGATCGAAGGATTCCGCTCCGAATCATCATTCCGGATCGCTGCGCGCTTCTATTCCGAAAAGCGGGACGGCGATACGGAGATCAGTGCGGAACTTGCCAAACGCTTTCAGGAAGAAAACAAGGCAAAAGCCTTTTTGGAGAGCTGCCGGGATGCTTCCTTTTCGGTGCAGGATATCGAAAAAAGCAAAGCAAAAAAACAGGCACCCGCGCCATTTACGACTTCCACACTGCAACAGGAAGCCGGCCGCAGACTGCGTTTTTCGGTCTCACAGACCATGATGCTGGCACAGAAACTTTACGAAGCGGGGCATATTACCTATATGCGTACAGATTCGCTGAATCTTTCCAATCTTGCCCTGGCGATGATCAAAACCCAGATTGTGGAAATGTTCGGAGAAGATTATTCGCATCCCCGGAAATTCAAAACACAGAGCAAAGGAGCGCAGGAAGCGCACGAGGCTATCCGTCCTACGGACATGCGCCTGCAGGAGGCCGGTGAGAATAAAAATGTCCGCAGTTTGTACCGCCTAATATGGAAGCGCAGTATGGCTTCCCAAATGGCGGCGGCGGATGTCGAAAAGACCAAGATCCGGATCCGAAACGATAAGAACAAAGAATTTCTTGAAGCCAAAGGGGAGGTCGTCACCTTTCCGGGTTTTCTGAAAATCTATCAGCAGGATGATGAAAAGGACAAACTTCTGCCCGCTTTGGAAAAAGGGGATGCGCTGAATCTGATCGAAATGGAAGCTGTTGAGAAATTCACGCAGCCGCCTGCCCGCTATTCGGAAGCGGCTCTGGTAAAAAAGATGGAAGAACTGGGAATTGGTCGTCCATCCACGTATGCACCGACGATCTCGACGATACAAAACCGGGGATATGTCGAAAAAGGCGATAAATCCGGAGAAGAGCGCAAATACAGAAGGCTTTTACTGAAGGAGGGAAGCATCAGTGCAGAAATCCTGACGGAAGTAGCCAACGCCGCAAAGGCGCGCCTGTATCCCACCGATACGGGCAGGGTCGTCAACCGTTTTCTGGCCGAATATTTTGAAGATATTATCAATTACAATTTTACCGCGGCCATTGAACAGGATTTCGACGATATCGCAGGGGGAAAGCGGGAATGGCACGCAATGATCCGGGAATTCTACGATCCCTTCCATGCAAGGATCGAGAAAAACCTTGATAATAAAGAGAATTTTAAGGGTGAACGCCTTTTGGGCAAGGATCCGATAAGCGGTAAAAACGTCTATGTCAAGATCGGTCGTTTCGGTCCGATGGTACAGCTTGGCGAGTCCCGCGGCGATGAAAAACCGCGTTTCGCAGGTTTGAAGGATGAACAGCGCATGGACAGTATTACTCTGGATGAAGCGATGGAACTGCTGGCCTATCCCAAAGAGATCGGCCGTTACGAAGACGCTCCCTTAATCCTTGCCGTCGGGCGCTACGGTCCCTATATCAAGCATAAAAATGCATTTTATCCCGTACCGAAAAATACGGAAATTTCCACGATCACAAGCGAAAAAGCAATCGGGCTGATCGAAACTTCCCGCGAGAGGGACCGGAATAAACTGATCCATGATTTTCCACAGGAAAAGATCCGGGTCCTGAACGGCCGTTACGGGCCTTATATAAGCCATGACGGCAAGAATTACAAGATTCCCAAACATACCGATATTGAGAAACTGACGGCGGAAACCTGCCGGGAGATCATACGGCAGTCTCCTCCCAAAGATCAAAAAAGAAAAAGCGGTACCAGAAAGAAAAAGAGTTAGAATTACGATAAAGGAACCCAAATAATGGCAACAAAACCGATGTCATACCCTATAATGGAAAAACTCGTTGCACTATCGCGCCGGCGCGGCTTTTTATTTCAAAGCAGTGAGATCTACGACGGGATCAACGCCGTTTATGATTACGGTCCCATGGGTGTTGAACTAAAACGCAATATCAAGGATCTCTGGTGGCAGGATATGGTACGTTCTCGGGAGGATATCCTGGGCATGGATACGGCCATCCTGATGCATCCCCGGGTTTGGGAAGCTTCGGGACATGTGAACAATTTTCACGATCCTATGACGGAATGTAAAAAATGCCGGCGGCGTTACCGCGTGGATCATTTGCCGGAAGGCACAAAAGATTGTCCGGAATGCGGGGGTGAACTGGCAGAGGCCAAACAATTTAATCTGATGTTCCGTACAAAGCTCGGATCCACGGATGAAGGCTCCATGGATGTCTATCTGCGGCCGGAAACCGCTCAGGGAATTTTTGTGAATTTTGCGAATGTTGTAGCTTCCAACCGCGTCAAGCTGCCATTCGGAATTGCGCAACTGGGGAAAGCCTTCCGTAATGAGATAACAACGGGAAATTTCATCTTCCGGACCCGGGAATTTGAGCAGATGGAGATGGAATTCTTTATCCATCCGGGCGAAAATGCCCGATGGCTGGAATACTGGGCGGAAGAACGGCTCAACTGGTATAAATCTCTGGGTATCAGTCCTGAAAAATTACGCTTGCGAGCGCATGGACCGGATGAACTTGCTCACTATTCGAGCGCCTGTTACGATGTGGAATACGCGTTTCCCTACGGATTCTCGGAAGTTGAGGGTATTGCCGACCGCGGAACCTACGATTTGGATCAGCACAACGCATTCAGTAAAAAGAAGCTGGATTATATCGACCAGGAAAACGGGGGCGTACGCATCGTGCCTGCCGTGATCGAGACTTCCGCCGGAGTCGACCGCAGCGTGCTGACCGTGATGACAGATGCCTTCTGGGAAGATGAGGCCAATGAACGTATTGTCATGCGTTTTTCACCGAAGCTGGCGCCCTACAAGGCCGCGGTGTTCCCTCTCTTCAAGAAAGAAGGCATGCCCGAAATCGCACGGAAGCTGTACGAGCAGCTGCGCCGTCACACGGCAGTCATATACGATGACGGCGGTTCGATCGGCAAGCGTTATCGTCGTCAGGACGAGATCGGGACACCCTTCTGCCTGACCGTGGATCACGAAAGTCTGAACGATCATGCGGTTACCTTGCGTGATCGGGACAGTCTGGAGCAGATCCGAATTCCGATCGGCAAGGTTCCTGATATCCTGAAGGAAAAGATCGGCTTGTAAACATCATTGCGATATTCAAATTAAAGGGTCTTTGCAGATCCTTTTTTATTATCAGGAAACATTTTTACGTGTGAAATTAAAAGTCAATGCCGCTTGAACCTTCCTTGACTTCAAAGCCATGAATATCGCATTCTTCTTTCGGCGCATGGCGCACATTGAAAAATTCCTGTTCAACGGGACAAAAACTGTTTGGTATCTTTTTGCTTACGGAACAGATGCGGAATTTACGGACAGTGGAAGGCTGTTCAAAATCCAGGTACGGATACTTCTTGGCTCTGTAGGTTTCGCGCATAAAGGCGGCCCAAATCGGCAGGGCGGCGCGGGAACCCGTTTGTTGTACTCCCAGCGAAATACGGGCGTCATCGACGCCGACCCAGACACCGCTGACCAGCAGCGGCGTAAAACCGACGAACCATGCATCGGTAAAATCATTGGTCGTTCCGGTCTTACCGGCACAGGGTGCCCGGAAAGAATAAGCCGCATGGACACGGATGCCGGTTCCGTCCCGGATGACCGATTTCAGCATATCGACCATCAGGAAGGTGGTCTCGGCGCTCAGCACTTCCCGGGTCTCGCGCGGAGAACGGTAGATCTCGCGTCCGTTTCGGTCCAGAATACGTTCAATGGCATAAGGACGATTCCAGATACCTTTGTTGGCAAAAACCCCATAGGCGGACACCATATCGTTGAGCAGGACCTCGCCGCTTCCCAGAGACAGGGATGGGTAGGCCGGCAATTCGGTGGTTATACCCATTTTCCGGGCGTAATCGATCACGATCTCCGGTGTGGTCAACTGGGTAATCGCATTGGCCGAGATCAGGTTTATCGAATGCTTTAATCCTTCACGAAGGGTCATTAGTCCACCTGTACTGCGGTCAAAATTACTGGGTATCCACAGTTTCCCATCCGGCTGCGGTATGGCCGGAGGCTGATTCAGAAGCTGTGTGGCGGGTGAGTAGCCGTTATCGATAACGGAAGTAAAGACAAAGGGCTTGAATGTCGATCCGGGCTGACGCTTTGCCTGCACGGCACGGTTGAACTTGCTTTCCTCAAAATCACGGCCGCCAACCATAACGCGGACAGCGCCGTTTTGCGGGTCCATGGCGAAAATGGAAGCCTGTACCGTTTTGGGTTTGAGCGGGAGTGCGGCAAGCAGGGAATCGCGTACCAGCGAACTGGAATCCACCACAATGGTATACCAGGTCCGGGTATCGAAGGTAATGGAATCGCGGAAAAGCGAATCCTCAAGAAAAAAGCGGTAGATACTGGTATCGCGATACAGAGTGTCATAGATAAAAGGTTGAAAGACAAGCGGTTTCAATTGTGGCTGACGCATATCGTCCGGTAAAAGCCGGTAGAAGAGAAGCGAATCTGACGTAATGCCGGGAATGATTTTCCGAAGTTCGCTCTGCAGCGGTGGCAGGGTCAGCAGACTGTCGGTTCTTCTTACATCGTAAGGAACGGGATAATCGCGGAATGCAGAGGGCTTATCATTTGGCCGGATAGCAATTATGTTGTAATTGGCAAAGAAACGCAGAGGAATACGTTGATAGGGATAATACTCTTTATAGATCTTCAGGAGAAGATCCGGATCGCTCAAAAGGTTCCTGTTGAGGACTTCCTGTTGTTCGCGAAGTTGTTCACGGACTGCTCCCTGCGCAATTTCCTGCATCTGCAGGTCCAGGGTTGTAAAGATCTTCAGACCGTCACGGTAATAATCGATGCCGTTCTTGCGGCAGAATGCAGAGACCTCCATGCGAATATATTCTGTAAAATAAGGAGCAAGGCTCTTATTTTCGATATGGTTTACGGGCGTTTCCCGGGATAGTGCGTCAACAAATTCCTGCTGCGTGATCTTGCCGGTACGGATCATATTCCGCAGGACCAGGTTGCGCCGGCGGATGGCACGCTCGTGATAAAAACGCGGAGACCAGGGTGTGGGGGAGGGTAATATTCCGATCAGCATGGCAGATTCATCCAGGGTCAGTTCTTGCACGGTCTTGGAAAAATAATAATCTGCGGCGGCTTGAATGCCGTAGCATCCGTGTCCCCAAAAGATGGAGTTAAGATACATCTCCAGGATTTCGGTTTTCGAATAGGTCCGTTCGATCAAAATAGCGACGATCAGTTCCTGGATCTTCCGTTTCAGCGTTTCCTGGCGATTCAGGTGCAGGGTACGCGCCAGTTGCTGGGTTAGTGTCGATGCTCCCTGGGAACCGAACCCTTTGGTCAGGTTCATCCAGACGGCCTTGACAAAACGCCGCATATCCATACCCCAGTGTTCATAGAATTGCCGGTCTTCGGTAGCCAGGATCGCATCTTTGATATAATTTGGAATGGAATCGAGAGGAACCAGGGTCCGGTTTTTTATTCCGAATTCCGTCAATACCTCTCCGTTGGCGGCATACACCGTCGAAACCACATCCGGTTCAAAGCGTTCGAGTTCCTGAAGGCTTGGCAAATCCCGGGAAAAATAAAAAATGGCGCCGGCAGCCAGAATTCCGATAAACAGAAGTATCGCGATGGAAATGAATATAGATTTTCGGATAGTGCGCCACATTGAAAAAATGTAGCAAATAGTTTGCTTTTTTCAAAATGCTAAATTGGTGGATTCAGGGCGGACAGAGCAGTACGCTTTTGCGTCGGACAAAGCATAAAATTATGAATAAAGCATTGTTGATACGGGCAATATCCATTAAATTCATAGGTTGTGAAAAGGAGGAGAGATGCAGCGTATCGCCATTTATCCGGGAACTTTTGATCCGATCACTAACGGTCATCTTGACATTATCCGGCGCGCGGTCAAGATCTTTGATACCGTTATCGTTGCGGTTGCTCATAATGAAGGGAAAAACCCCCTGTTTGGGATTGAAGAGCGTGTCAGCATGGTACGGGAAGCAGTGCGGGATATCCCGGGGGTGGAAGTCGATGCCTTTCATTCCCTGATCATCGAATACTGTCAAAAAAAGAAAGCGGTAGCTCTGATCCGCGGATTGCGGGCGGTCTCTGATTTTGAATACGAATTCCAGATGGCGCTGATGAACCGGAAACTTGACAAGGATGTGGAATCCGTATTTTTGATGCCCAAGGAAAAATACTCCTATTTGAGTTCTTCGCTGATCAAGGAAATTGCAGCGTTTGGGGGCGATATCTCCTGCATGGTCCCCGAAACGGTACACAATAGATTAACCCGGAAATTTGCAGAGAAAAAGGAGCGGAAATGACCCCATTGGAACGTATTCGGGAGCGGGCGATTAACGATACGGATGTGCATGTGGTATTGCCGGAAGGCCGTGATGTACGCGTTGCACGTGCCGCACTCGAAATTGAAAAACAGAAAATTGCGCGGGTTACGATCCTGGGGAAGGAAGAGGAACTCTTGAGGGCTGCCAGCGAGGCAGGCATATTTCTGGATAATATCAATATCGTCGATCCGGAGCAGGATCCTGATTTTGAAAGTTATGTTGCGGAATATTACGAACTGCGGATGAATAAGGGGATGACCCCGGAGCTTGCGCGCGAGATCATGCAGGATCCGACCTTTTTCAGTGCGATGATGTTGAGAATGGACCGTGCGGATATTTGCATCAGCGGAGCGCTGAATCCTACGGCGCACGTATTGCGTGCCGGCCTGCAGATCGTAAGGACCGCTCCGGGCTGCAGTGTCATGTCCAGCAGTATGCTGATGTTCGCTCCGGACAAACGCCCGCCTATGTCCTTTGCCGACTGTGCGGTCAATCCGGATCCCACTGCCGAACAGCTGGCGGAGATCGCGTATACGACGGCAATGACACACCGTTCGATTTTCAACGAAGAGCCACATGTCGCGTTACTGTCCTTTTCAACGCGCGGCAGCGCCTGTCATATTCTTGTTGACAAGGTGGTTCAGGCTCTGGAAATCGCCCGCAAGGCTCATCCGGAACTTATGATCGACGGGGAAATGCAGGCCGACGCAGCCATTGTAGAAACGGTCGGAAAGAAGAAAGCTCCCGGTAGCAAAGTCGCCGGCAAGGCGAATGTCCTGATCTTTCCGGACTTGAACGCCGGGAATATCGGCTACAAGCTGGTACAGCGATTCGCTGCTTATGAAGCGGTTGGTCCCATTCTACAAGGCCTCAGCAAACCCATTCACGATCTGTCCCGTGGCTGCACTGCGGAGGATATTATCAATCTGACGGCTGTTGCAGCCCTGCAGGCGGTGAAATAGGGATTATATGCCGAACTATGCTTATACATGCAGGCAATGCGGAAAAGATAGCCTCTTCTTTCAGAAGATCACCGATGAACCGCTGCGTGTTTGCCCGGACTGCGGAGGCGAACTGGTTCGTCTGCTCAGCGGCGGCGCTGCTGTTATCTATAAAGGCAGCGGTTTTTATGTCAATGACTACAAGAAAAAAGATACTCAGGCGGCAGCAGGTGAAAAAGTCGCCGTAAATGCAAATCCATAATACGAGAGTGACCCGTTTATGAAATTCGTTGATCTGGCCCGGATCGAGGTGCAGGCCGGTGACGGTGGAAACGGCTGTGTAAGTTTTCACCGCGAGAAGTTCGTTCCCAAGGGGGGACCCGACGGCGGTGACGGCGGTAATGGCGGAAATGTCATTTTTCTTGCCGATACGCAGCTGCACACGCTGCAGGATATCCGTTACCGGCGTAAATACAAGGCCGAGAACGGTCATCCCGGCGAAGGTAACAACTGTTCGGGCAAAAAAGGGCACGATATTCTGATCCGGGTACCGGTCGGTACGCTGATCCGGGATCTGGACGAAGACCGTATACTGGCGGATATGCTGGAGGACGGTCAGACGGTGATCATCGCAAGGGGGGGGAACGGCGGCTGGGGCAACCAGCATTTTGCCACAGCGACAAACCGGGTCCCGCGTTTTGCAAAACCCGGACTGCCCGGGGAAGAGCGGCAACTGGAACTGGAGCTCAAGATCCTGGCGGACGTAGGGCTGGTGGGGCTTCCCAATGCCGGCAAGAGTACCTTGCTTTCGGTGTTGAGTGCGGCACGGCCAAAGATCGCGGATTATCCTTTTACGACCCTTGCACCGAATCTGGGGATCGTACGCTACGGGGAGTACCGCTCCTTTGTTATGGCGGACATACCCGGCCTGATCGAAGGCGCGCACAGCGGAAAGGGCCTGGGTGATCAGTTTCTCCGCCACATTGAACGCACCCGCGTCCTGCTTTTTTTGATCGATGTCAATGAAATAGATATTCCGGGATGCTACGATATGCTGAAAAAGGAACTGATGCTGTATGATCCGGAACTATTAAACAAGCCCCGTATCGTGGGTATCAGCAAAATGGACAGCGTCCCTGCGGATACAAAGATCCCGGATCTTCCGGGAGACGAAACGCTTATTCCGCTGTCCTCCGCAAGCCGTTTGAATCTTGACATTTTGGTTGATACGATCGTAAAATATCTTCAGAGTTGGCCTGAACCGTAAGGTCACATCATGGTGGCAGCCCTGTCGCCGGTCAGTGAAAAATAGAGGGGGGTACCATGCGGGGAGCAATTCTTGCACTCATGAGCATTGAAGGCGTCGGACCGGGAACTTACCGGAATTTACTGGAAGTTTTCGGAAGTATCGAAAGCGCCCTGGAGCAGCAACGGAGCGAACTTCTGCGGGTGCCGGGTATCAGTACGGAAATCGTGGAAAAGATAGTCCGGCGCGATTACCAAAGGAATCTGGAACTGCAGTTATCCTGGATGCAGAAGCACGGAGCGGCTTACCTTACTCTTGCAGACAGCGATTATCCTGAGGTTTTGCGGCATGTTTTCGATGCGCCGCCCTTACTGATGTACAAAGGTAAACCCGATCCCGGGGATAATGTGGCTTTTGCGGTGGTGGGAACGCGGTATCCCGATGAATACGGTAAGGAAATGGCCTTGCGTATCGCCGGAGGGATCGCAGAGAAAGGTATTTGTATCATCAGCGGCATGGCGAGGGGCATTGATACGGTGGGACATCATGCAGCATTGAAACGCGGCGCCCGAACCATAGCGGTGCTTGGAACACCCCTGAACCGTATTTATCCGGCGGAAAACCGGATACTCTACGAAAAGATCGCCGAACGCGGCCTGCTTTTCAGTGAGATCCCCGTCGGCCATCCGCATGTACCCGCCAATTTTATTCGTCGCAACCGAATTATCAGCGGGCTCAGCCGCGGTGTGGTTGTTGTCCAGGCCGGCAGTAAAAGCGGAGCGATTGTCACCGCCCTGAACGCCAATGAACAGAATCGCGATGTATTTGCCGTTCCCGGTGACAGCCTGAAGGAGCGGCATGCCGGCTGCCATCGCCTGATCCGGCTGGGCGCTAAACTCGTAGAGAACGCCGAAGATGTTCTATGCGAATATCCATTTTTAAAAGACCGGCTCAGCGGACAAAAAGACTGTTTTGCGGAGGCTGTCCGGCAGGTTCCTCTGGGGAAAGAGGAAAAACAGGTACTGAAATGCCTGGAACGGGAAGCGCTTTATATCGATCAGATTTGTCAGCGTTGCAGCTTAAGCCGTCCGGATATCATGAAGGCATTGCTCGGACTGGAGATCAAGGGATATGCACAGCGTCTGAAAGGGGATTATTACCGGCGGGAGATTTAGCGGCGATGATCAGGGTTCTTACTGCAGGAAAGGGGCATCGATCTTCGGATTATTTTCTGTTTTTTACCAATTCTGAATTGTGTATATTCCAATAATGATAAGGCGTAGAAAAACTCGTTCGCTTTCAGTAGCGGATATCTTCATCGGCGGCGATGCACCGGTATCGGTGCAGAGCATGATCAATACAGCCCCGGACGCCGTTTCTGAGGCGTTGGAGCAGATCGCCCGTCTTGAACAAGCCGGTTGCGAGATCGTAAGGATGGCGGTACCGAACCGTGAATCCGTCAAAAGCTTTGCCGCCATCAAAAAACGTATTGGGATACCCTTGGTTGCGGATATTCATTTTGATTATCGTCTGGCGCTGGCCGCACTGGACGCAGGTGCAGACAAGATCCGTATCAATCCCGGCAATATCGGCTCCGGCGAACGGACCCGGACGGTCCTGAGAGCCTGTGAAGAAAAAAACGTGCCCATCCGTATCGGGGTTAACAGCGGGTCTCTGGAAAAACCTATTCTGGAACGGTACGGGCATCCGACGCCTGAAGCGCTGGTCGAAAGCGCGGCATCCCATATACGCATTTGCGAAGAGGCCGGTTTTACCAATATCGTGGTTTCGATAAAATCTTCGGATCTGATGGCGACAATTGAAGCAAATCGCTTGTTTTCGGAGCGTTATGATTATCCTTTGCATCTGGGTATTACGGAATCCGGGACCATTCGCAGCGGCAGTATTCGTTCGGCGGCCGGCATCGGTGCATTACTGGCAGAGGGGATCGGCGATACCATCCGCGTATCCCTCTCGGGAGATCCCGTACAGGAGATCCGTGTCGCACGCACCTTGCTGGATGCATTGGGTCTGCGCAGAATGGGTGTCCGGGTGATCAGCTGTCCCAGTTGCGGACGCAGCACCTATGACATCGCCGCAGTGGCCGAAGCCCTTGAGGAAAGGGTCAGCGGTATCGATAAAGATCTAACCGTAGCCGTTATGGGCTGTGTGGTCAACGGTCCCGGCGAAGCCCGGGAAGCGGATATCGGTATCGCCGGTGCGGGTCCGGGGCAGATCATGCTTTTCGAGAACGGGAACAAAAGCGCAGTGCTGCCATTGGAAGGAATTGTTGAACGTTTAGTGGAAATGATCAGGAAAAGGTAGTTCTTGCATCCTTCATAGGAAAAGCGTAAAATCGGAAAAATGAGGATAAGCACATGAAAACGAACGAATTCTTTGAATCTCTGGGATTGACGCGGACAAATTTGTATATATTCATCGCCAGCCTTCTGGTCATTGCCCTTGGCTATGTTCTGATGGCGATCGGCGATACTTACGACGCACTTTCGCTTTATGTAAGTCCCATTGTCCTGGTGATCGGCTATGTCGTTATTCTGCCGCTATCCATTCTGTACCGCAGTAAAAAGAGCAAGGATGAGGTCAAACAATAAATACTTCATTCCCAACAATAAAATTTATATATTCCCTGCTTAGTTGTGGGGAATTTTTATTTTATGCGTAAAGAATACGGATTATTACTGGATTTTGACGGTATTGTGGTGGACAGTGAGCCGCTCTATGAAAAAGCGATGAGCGGACAATTCCGGCGTTACGGGATCCGTGTGGATCAAGACGACTGGCTTTTTTTCAAGGGAAAGGATTCCAAAGCGGTCTTTGCCTATTTGCGGGAGAAATACGATTCCCGCATCAACATTGACGAACTGCATGCGGCTTATAAAAAAGACCTGTTGGAGGAATTCCGGAGGCATATGCGCTTTATTCCGGGTTTCCCGGAATTTTTCCATGCCTGCAAAGCGCAATTTCAAGATATTCTGGTGACGTCCACATCCCGGGAAGTCATGGAATGGACTTTCAAGAATGTACCGGTCGGAAATATCTTTTCAGACATGATCACGGCAAATGAAGTACAGAACACCAAGCCGCATCCGGAACCGTATTTACGAGCCGCTGAACGTATCGGTATTCCCATTGACCGTTGTGTGGTCATGGAAGATTCTCTGAACGGGATCCGGGCCGGGAAGGCGGCCGGTGCAAAAGTGATCGCGATGACGACTACCTTTAGACCGGGGATCCTTAAAGAAGCGGATCTGATCGTCAACTCTTACGGCGAATTAAGTCCTGAACGTCTGATCGCCCTGATCCGGAATACACAATGAAGTACCTGGATTTGAAAAAGATCGACCGTCGTATGGCCTCCCTGATGGGTGGATGGTTGATCAATTCCCTGGGTTTCGGCGCCGTTGTGCCCTTTATGACGGTCTATTTTCATTCCGAACGCGGACTTGCGATGCGCTATATCGCGCTATTTTTCCTTGCGGCAGCCATTTGCCGCACCGTGGCGCAAAGCGTTGGCGGGACCCTTTCGGATTACATCGGCCGGCGGGGGCTGATGATATGGAGCCAATTCAGCCGCAGTCTGATCTTTCTTCTGGCCGGCATCGCCATTCGCCAGGATATGAGTATCTGGGTCATTGCCGGCATTCTGCTAAGTCAGTATCTGCTTTCTTCTTTCTTCCAGCCCGTGGCTTCCGCCATGATCGCGGATATTATGCCCCCGCAGGAACGCCCGAAAGGTTATGCCCTGCTACGAATGGCCGGCAATGTGGGCTGGGGTGCGGGTCCCGCCATTGGCGGCTTCCTCTTTGATGTCTCCTATGATTCCCTATTCTATTTTACCGCGCTGATGTTCTTTATCTCCGGCATTGTGGTGATCTTTACGGTGAAGGAAACCGCCGCCACGCTGCGGCAACGCGCCCCGAAAAACACGGGGCGCGAGCGGCAAGGCTTTGCCGCTATGGCTGCCGCCTTTCGCCAGGACCGCCAGTTCCTCTTCTTCTGCACCGCTTCCTTACTGCTCTTTCTTACTTGGGGCCAGTTCGTCTCCACGCTCTCGGTCTTTATGAAAGATCATGTCGGGCTTTCATCGACACAAATCGGCTGGCTCTATGCCTTCAATGCCTCGCTGGTAATCGTTTTTCAATATCTCGTTACCAGCCGTACGCGTAAACGGGACCACTATGTCATGCTCATGATCGGGACGCTGCTTTTTACTCTCAGCTACTCGGTGATGGGATGGATGTCTTCCTTCGGTATGATGATGATCATCATGATCTTTATCACATTCGGCGAGATGTTCGCCGGACCCAGCGGAAATACCCTTGCTGCCAATATGGCCAGAAATAATCAATATGGCCGCTATCAGGGCGCCTACTGCGCGGTTAGCACCCTGGGATGGTCCCTGGGACCTTCTATCGGCGCTATGTTCATGGAATGGATCCCCAATATCCATTATTTCTGGCTAAGCATGGCATCCTTCGGTTTTATGGCCTTCTTTGGATTTTTAATTTTATTTTACCGGACAAGGAAAAGGAAGCGGAATGAAGATCTGGAAAAGCAGTCTGAAAGTCCGAAGCTATGAACTGGATTCTTTCGGGCATGTAAACAACGGAAGTTTTGCCAATTATCTGGAAAAAGCACGCGGTGACTATCTGCAGCAGGCAGGCATGTATTTTGACGATTTCCACCGCTGGAAAAAATACCCTGTGATTGCCAGAGTCTCCATCGACTATGAAGCACCCGCCTTCTTTGGCGAGGAACTGCAAATTCTTGCAAGGGTCAGTCGTTTGGGCAGGAGTTCCATCACACTGGATTACGAGATCAAAAAAGCGGACGGAAGCCTTTGTGCCAAAGCGCAGAGCGTGATGGTTTTTGTCGATGAAACCGGAAGTTCCGTCCTTATGCCCGATAAAATGCGTGAAGCCTTTCAGGAATAGAACCTTTCAGCAATATTTCCGAAAAAAGAAGGGAAATAAAAAATCCGGCCCTGTAGCCGGATTGATCTTTTCTGCTTTAATGCTTATAAAGCATTGACGTGATTTGCCAGACTGGATTTTTTGTTGGCGGCCGTATTCTTGTGAATAATGCCTTTTTGGGCGACCTTGTCGATCACTGAAATGGCCTGAGGAAATAATTTCAAGGCCTCGTCCTTGCTGGGTGCTTCTTCAACCCGGCGGATCCAAGTTTTCATCATGGATTTAAAATGACGATTCCGCAAATTTCTTTTTTTGGCCTGGCGGATACGCTTCTTTGTCGATAATGGATATGCCATGTATTCCTCTTCGTTCTTTTGTTAAAAAGCTGACAAAGATACATTTTCCCGAATGGAAAGTCAATATATTATTTTCGTTAAAACGAAAAATTCATGTCCCGTCAGCACGGACTTCCCTTACTTCACGATACAATAACCTTTAGGCCGCAAAAGAACGCGCCCGTTCCGCGTTACGCCGGAGCTGCCGTCGGAAAAGACCGTGCTTTTGACATCGCATTGATAGATCTGCTCCGTATTACTGTAATTCATCAGTACGAACCATGTTTCGTTCCGGTAACGCCGCGTGAATCCACCGACCGCTTTGGTGTCGGCGATCTGACTGAAATCTCCCCGCGTCAGTACCGGAGAACTTTTTCGCAGTTTTGTCAGACGGGAGATCAGATTATAAGTGGGCCAGTGAATATTGAACCAGTTCATTTCGCTCTTATCGTAAAGACTGCTTCGGGGCGGGTTGATCAATTCTTCACCGGAATAAAGCATGGGAATACCCGGAGCGGTAAAGATCGTGAATAATGCAAGATGATGATCTTCATATCCCAGCAAGCCGGCAGCACGTTCGCTGCCGTGATGCTCTGCGTAATGCAGAATACGCGTCCCTTCGGGGTAGATCTGAGCTTCAAGAGCAAGAACTTTTCCAATCTCACTTGCGTCTGCCTTGTTTTTTACGATGCGAACAAAGGCTTCGTAAAGCGCATTCCCCTGCAGAATATTAAAACCGTTCAGCATTAATTCCGCATCGTTGCAGTCAGCCATTAAAAGGGGTTCTTTGGCAGTTTCGGCAAAATGGTCACGCAGGTCTTCCCAGAACAGACCGGGAATAAAATGGCTGTCATAACAACAGAAAGCATCAACGCCGCGTTCCAGCCAATAATCAAAATAAGACATTATCCGCGCGTGGACACGTTTGTTGTCAAAATTGAACTTTCGGATATCGCGGCTTGCAGCGTAGAAGGCCGGCATATAGTAATCGGGATAATCAGCTGTCCAGGCATGGTCAACGGCACTTTGTGAGGGAACCATTTCCAGCATGATGCGCATCTTGTAACGCTTCAGCATGGCTGCCATGATGTTAAAATCATTCTGTTCACCATAATCCGGATTGCAGGCGAAATGATCCTTAACCGCATAGGGCGAACCCATTTTTCCGATCCGGCCGCGTATACCGATAGGATGCAGCGGCCGGAACCAGACCATGTTTACACCCAGCTGGTCCAGCCGTGAAATGGTATTTTGAAAACCGACAAAATCACCGGCAGCCGACATATTGCGAATATCAGCCTGGTAGATGATCAGATCGGATAAATAGGACGGTGCCGTATGGTACAACGGCATATTCCTGTAATCCCGGCGAGAATCCAGCTTTAGACTGTCCGGCGATCCCTTGATGATCTCGATCCGGTTAATGCCGAAAGCGTCCGGCTGATATTCGCTGCGTACCACAATGTCATTATAACTGTTATCTTTCAGGTAAGGACTGATATCCAGGACCGCAAGGGCGGTGACCTCCAGCTGCGGCAGCATATTCCCGTTGATCCATATCAGGTTTTTTCCCGCAACGGTACTGCATTTGAGCAGATACAGGGACAGGGAATCCGCCTTGCCCATTAAAAAGGTCTGCCGGTGCCAGCGGTAACGCGCATTTTTGATCTGCCAGTCATCCCAGGTGCTTCCCGAAATATTTCCGCCGGGAAACTGAAGGTACCATTCTTTTGAAATACCTTCCGCTTTGTTGTCATATACGGTAACCCATTTCGTGCCCAGGACAGGCGGATCAGCGATTCGCCGCTCGGAACAGGAAAAGAACAGAGCCAGTATAAGGAAGAAGAGAATATTGAAATTTGACTGCGCTTTAACCATGATCTTCATAAAACCTCTGAAAGGATTATAAATTAAATTCATTTCTTGAAAAAATAGGAAAAAATTACGAAATTCAAAAAGGTAATGATGTAATTATGACAAAAAAAGCAAAGCGACTATTTATCATTGACGGAATGGCAATTGCCTACCGCGCACATTTTGCTATGATCCGCGAACCGCTGGTTACCAGCGACGGGAAGCACGTCAGCGCAACTTATGGCTTTCTGAATGCGCTTTTCAAGATCCTTCGCGATGAAGCACCGGACTATCTGGCCGTAGCTTTTGATGCCCGGGAGAAAACCTTCCGCCATAAAAAATTTCCCGCATATAAAGCCACCCGGGAAAAAATGCCTCTGGAAATGCGCCCGCAAATTCAGTGGATCAAGGATATCCTGCAAGCCATGAATATTCCCATTCTGGAAATCCCGGGCTATGAAGCCGACGATGTGATCGGAACACTGGCCCTGCGCGCAAGCGGGGAGAACATGGAGACCTATATGGTCTCGGGAGACAAGGATTTCATGCAGCTGGTCACGGATCGCATTTTCCTCTACGCTCCGGCGACCGGAAACCGTCCGCTGACGCTCTATGGCAAAGAGGAAGTCAAAAAGAAATGGGGGGTAGGACCTGAACATATTGTTGATTTACTGGGACTTATGGGGGACAGTTCGGACAATATCCCCGGTGTTAAGGGTATCGGGGAAAAGACCGCCGTTAAGCTATTGAGCGAATTCGGGAACCTGGATAATCTTCTGAATGCTGCGGATTCGGTTACGAATACACGCATCCGGGAAAAATTACTGGAGGAAGCGGATGCCGCCCGGCTCAGCCGGGAACTCGTTACCATCGATACAAAAGTGCCCCTGAATGTTTCCTGGGAAGATATGCATATCCGCGGCGATTATAAACGGGAAGAGCTCCGGACAAAACTGGCAGGACTGGAATTATTCAAGTTTATACGCGATCTGGGACTGGAAACAGAGAACAACAGTGAAGACAAGGCAGTTAATGAACAACGCTATATCCTTTATGATGAGGATGATAGCATTCGCGAGCTCTGTAAAAAACTGAAGAAAGAGAAATGCCTTTCCGTCGATACCGAAACAGACGGTATCGATCCCATGCGTGCCATACTGGTCGGAATTTCCCTGGCTGCGCATCCCTGGGAAGCGGCATACATTCCCTATACACCCGAACGATTGAAGATCCTTGCAGAACTGATTGCGGATCCTGCAATATTGAAAATCGGGCAGCATATCAAGTTTGATATTCTTGTCCTTCGCCGTCACGGCGTTGAGTTGCAGGGAGCATTGTTCGATACGATGCTGGCAGCTTATCTCTTGAGCCCGGATATGAATTCCTATAAACTGGACCTGCTTGCGGAGCGCTACCTGCATTACCGCATGATGCCCATTACGGAGTTGATCGGGGATAAAAGGAGCAGCCAGATCCCCATGTCGGAGGTTTCAAAAGACAAGATCACCTTTTATGCGGCCGAAGATGCCGATATGGCACTCCAGCTCCGGCGGGTCTTCAACGACAAACTCCGCGATGCCGGTCTGGAAAAGGTCTTTCATGAAATTGAAATTCCGCTGATACCGGTCCTGACGGATATGGAATACAACGGAACCTATGTGGATACGGCTTTTCTCGGCAAGATGAGCGCCGAACTCGGGAAGGGCATGACCCGGGCTATGGAAGATATTTACGATCTGGCCGGCGGAAAATTTAATATTAATAGTCCCACGCAATTGGGACAGATCCTTTTTGAAAAGCTCAGTCTTCCTACCGCGAAGAAGACCAAAACCGGCTACTCCACGGATGTGACCGTTTTGGAAAAGCTTAAAAACGCGCATCCCCTGCCGCAACGGATCCTGGATTTCCGGATGCTGAACAAACTGCGTTCGACCTATGTGGACGCTTTGCCCGGACTGGTAAATCCGGAAACCCGTCGTATTCACGGATCCTTCAATCAGACCGTTGCGGCAACCGGCCGTTTATCCTCTTCAAATCCAAATTTTCAGAATATTCCTATTCGTACGGATGAGGGCCGGGAGATCCGCAGGGCATTCCGGGCGCAGAAGAAGGACTGGCAGATACTGTCCGCGGATTACAGTCAGGTAGAACTGCGCATTATGGCGCATTTGTCGGGCGATAAGAACCTGATCGAGGCTTTCCGAAGGGATGCGGATATCCATGCACATACTGCAGCGCAGGTTTTCAATGTCAAGGAAAACGAAGTGACACCCGCTATGCGGCGTACGGCAAAGGTCATCAATTTCGGAATCATGTACGGCGCGGGTTCCCATCGCATTTCCCAGGAACTGAATATCAGTTATGGTGAGGCCGGAGCAATTATCAAAGCGTATTTTGAGCGCTATACCGGTGTTTTAGATTATATTGAAAAACTTATCCGTGAATGCCGCGAGAAAGCTTATGTCAGCACTCTCTACGGACGGATCCGGCCTATTCCCGATATCAACAGTGAGAACCGCAATCTCCAGGAGGCGGCGAAACGGGCAGCGATCAATATGCCGGTACAGGGAAGTGCCGCAGATATCATTAAAATCGCCATGATCCGCATTCACCGCGAAATGAAGAAGAACAAAATGCGCTCCATGATGATCCTGCAGGTCCACGACGAACTGGTCTTTGAACTTGCTCCGGGGGAGGAAACCCTGCTTCGCAGGGTCGTAAAGAAGGAAATGGAGCAAGCGGCCGATCTGCAGGTGCCCCTTAAGGTAGATATGGGTGTGGGGGAGACCTGGTACGATGCGCATTAATACGCTTCCGGATCGCTTTTTACTCACCTTTGAAAACGGATTCCGCACTTTGCTTCGTGATAAATTATCCGTACATTTCTCTTTAAAAATGCGTGGGATATTATGAGTGAGATCAGATCGGATTATTTGGTGATCGGCAGTGGAATAGCCGGCTTGAGCTTCGCGCTGAAAGTGGCCGAGTTCGGAACGGTGAATATTATTACAAAAGCGCACCTGGACGATACCAATACGGCATTGGCTCAGGGCGGAGTTGCAGCAGTGATCTCGGCCGATGACGATATAGAATCACACGTGCGCGATACCCATATCGCCGGCGCCGGGCTCTGCCATGAAGATGCCGTCGATGTGATGGTCAGCGAAGCTCCACGACGGATCCGGGAACTCCTTGATTACGGTGTTCCCTTTGACCTGAACATGGACGGTGGTTATGACCTTGCTCGCGAAGGCGGTCACAGCCGTTATCGCATTTTGCATGTTGCCGATGAAACCGGGCGCAGCATACAGGAAGTTTTAATCCGGAAAGTCCGGGAAAATCCGAATATCACAATCTATGAAGAGCATATGGCCGTGGAACTGATCACCGATCACCATGTGCTGAACAATCTGCAATCTGCGTTTAATATTTGCTTTGGCGCTTATGTCCTGGATGAACGGAATGAAGATGTTCGGATTTTCAGAGCGGACTATATCATGCTGGCCAGCGGTGGAGCATCGCGGGTTTACCTGCATACTACCAATCCCAATGTGGCAACCGGCGACGGGATCGCCATGGCCTACCGCGCCGGAGTACGTATCGCCAATATGGAATTTGTGCAGTTCCATCCCACGGCCCTTTACAATCCCGGCAATCCGCCGTTTCTGATCTCGGAAGCCTGCCGGGGTTTTGGTGCCTATTTGCGGAACGGCAGTGGTGAACGCTTTATGGAAAAGTATGATAATCGGCTGGAACTGGCTCCGAGGGATATTGTTGCCCGGGCCATCGACGCCGAATGTAAGAGCCGCGGGGATGCTTGCGCCTACCTGGATATGACGCATTTACCCGGGAAAAAAGTCCTCTCCCATTTTCCGAACATTACCGCACAATGCCGTGAACAACTGCGCATTGATATCAGCAAGGAACTTATTCCGGTCGTACCCGCCGCGCATTATGTTTGCGGCGGTATTATGACCAATCTGAATGGACAGACCTCCATGCATAATCTTTTTGCAGCGGGGGAGACCGCACATACCGGTGTCCACGGAGCGAACCGTCTTGCCAGCAACAGCCTGCTTGAAGCTCTGGTCTTTGCGCACCGCGCAGCGAAACGCGTGATAGAAAAAAAACGCAATATCTTCAACAATGTTTATATTCCTGACTGGGATGATACGGATGTGACCAATCAGCAGGAATGGCGATTGGTCCGGAATAACCGCTCCGAACTGCAGACCATCATGTGGGATTATGTCGGCATTGTGCGTTCTACCGTGCATTTGAACCGCGCGCTGCGGCGCATGTCAACACTCTATGACGAGATCGAGGATTATTACAGGCGCACGAGGATCAATAAGGATATGTTGGAACTGCGCAATCTAAGCGCAGTGGCTTACCTGATCGTACGCTCCGCTCTGCGCCGAAGTGAAAGCCGCGGACTGCATTACATGTCCGATTATCCGGAAAAGGATGATAAATTCCTGAAAGACACCATTATATAAGGAGCACGGATGAAAAAAATAATATACCTGATGCTGCTGATTGTATTTTTTAGTGTTTCCTGTGCTAAAAAAGAATTATCGCAGAAAACACAAAACACTATTATCGCTTCTCCGGAAATTGCCACCGGGATCAATCAGTTCGGGATCGATCTGCTTCGGCAGATTTCCGGAGAATATCCGGAAAATATCTTTTATTCACCCTTCAGCATATCCTCAGCACTGGCCATGAGCTATGCCGGTGCGGAGGGAAATACTGCAGATGAAATGCGTAAAATACTGTACTATGGACCACAACATCCGGCTTTTCATGCAGAATACGGGAATCTGATCGAAAGACTGCAGAGCGGCGAAGAAAACAACTTCACAGTTCATATTGCCAATGCCTTGTGGGTACAGAAAAATTATACACTCAAAAAGCATTACCTCGAAGTCGTAAAAGAACTGTACCGCAGCGAAGCCCGGGAAATGGACTTTAGCGGCGATGCGGAAGGATCGCGGCAGACGATCAATAACTGGGTCAGCGAATGGACAAATGAGCGGATCAGGGATCTGGTTCCTTCGGGCAGTATTGATGCATTGACAAGGCTTATCCTGACCAATGCGGTTTATTTTAACGCGGAATGGATGGAGCATTTCAATGAACACATGACGCGGAAAGAACAGTTCTATCCCCTGAAAGGTGATCCCTATACCGTTGATATGATGTATCAGCGGCTTCATTACCAATATTCTTCCGGGAATTCCTGTGATGTACTGGAAATTGACTATAAAGGCGGGGAACACAGCATGCTGATCTTTTTACCGGATAAGCAAAAAGGACTGACCTCTCTTATCGATAAGTTCAGACTTTCTGATATTGCACTGCACGACAGTTCAAAGAGACCGGAGGATGTAATCCTGTATATGCCGAAATTCCGCCTGGAAACCCGTTATGAACTCGCAGAACTGCTAAAGGCGTTGGGCATGCGGGAAGCATTCAGCCCGCAAGCGGATTTCAGCGGGATCAGTGCAGCGAAAAGCAAGGATCTGATGATATCCAAAGTCATTCATAAAGCTTTTATTGATGTGGATGAAAAAAAGACCGAAGCTGCGGCCGCGACTGCCGTAGTGATGAAAATGACCGCCATGCCGCCGGCTCCGCGGGCTCCGCGCGTTTTCCGTGCAGATCATCCCTTTTTATTCATGATCCGGGAAAAAAATAACGGAACACTTCTCTTCCTTGGCTGTCTTGCTACTCCGGAGGCAAAATGAAATATCTGATGGCGGCGATCCGGCTCTTCCTCTTTTTAGTCTATGCCATTGTCCTGGTCATTGTGCTGTTCCTGCTTTACCATATAACCCGCATTTTCGGCAACAAATTCTCAATCCGGCTGATCCATAACCTGACGCCGGTCCTGGCCTTTCCGCTTCATTTTCTCATGGGAATCCGCCTGAAGATATACGGTCGCGAGCATATTCCCAAAAAACAGGCCTTTTTAATGGCGACCAATCATATCGGTTATGTGGAATTGTTTTCACTGTTTAAAATTCGCCCTATGGCCTTTGTGGCCAAAGATGAAATTCTCTCCTGGCCGCTGATCGGAGCGGTGGTTAAAGCAGTCGGAACCGTTTTTGTCGACCGTACGACCGGAGGTTTATCGGAACAGTATATCCGGGAAGTGACGGAAGCGATGAAAAATCATATCAATTTTTGGTTTGCTCCTGAAAAAACAACCAACGACGGTACCTGGCTGCGGCCTTTCTCTTCGGCGCTCTTTGTTGTAGCCAACCGCCTGAAATGTCCGCTGCTTCCCGCCGTCTTTGTGATTAAAAAGCTCAACGGCAAACCCCTGCAACCGGAACGCCGCTATGAGGTTGCCTGGGCAACGGATCCCCGGGGGAACGATACGCCTTTTTCGAAACATTTTTTCCATTTTTTCACGCTGCGATCCGTCCTGCTGGAAATGCATATCCTGCCTCCGGTAGTCCCGCATTACGATGATAAGGATATCAATGAACGCCGGGCTTTTTCCGCCGAGGTTTACGAACGCATGGCGGAAGCTCTGGAAAAACACGAACCCGCGTTCGACCGTCAACGAAAAGAATAATAAACAGTTGAGAGTTTAGGGCTTAGGGTTGAGGATAATGCCTAAAAATGTGTTGTCCGTTATTAAGGAAATGTGCTTCTTTAACGATCTTTATTTCTCTAACCTCTAACCTCAAACCCCTAAACGCTAACCTCTTCCTCAAACGTGATTGCGCAACTTAAGTTCATCGGGGTGCGGATGCAGATACCACTGTGTTTTAAGATATGCTTCATCATATTTCCGGACATAATGGCTCAATAATACGATGGGTACAATAAGCGGTACGTAGGATCTTGCATAGCGTTCTATCACCTCGAGCAGTTCCTGTTTTTCATCGGAACTGAGCTGATCTTTGAAATAACCCATGATATGCTGCAGTACGTTCACATGTTTTTTTACTGTCGCGTGCAGACGCAAGGCTTTTATAAGGACAGATTCATATGCCTGCAGACTTTCAGTAAGGGTGGGTTTTCGCGCAGCCGCGACGATCTTGCCGGCTTCGCGCAGTCCGGCCGGAGCGTGCGCCATCAGCAAATATTTATGAGTGCTGTGAAATGCCACAAATCCGGCAGGAGAGGCCTCTGTTTCCACATAAGTACGCCAGCGGTCGTAAACAAACAGCGTCTCGATAAAATTCTCCCGGATACCGGCATCATGCAAACGGCCTTCGTCTTCAACGGGCAGGTTGGGGAAGCGTTTCATAAATTCACGCGCAAAGATCCCGGATCCGCTTCGGGAAGGCAAACCCTGCTCCGTATAGATCTTTACGCCGCGCATGCCGGAAGTGGGGGATTTAGACTTGAATACAAAGCCGCGCAATTTTTCACCCGCAAGCGTATCCAGGCGTTTGGCGGTGTAACTTTCCATTTGCGGCGTGATGTCGTGTTTTGTGCGTACTGTCAGAAGGCGTGGGTTTTCCGGGTCATCGCCTACAAGACGCATGGACTCACGCGGAATCGGCAATCCGCACTCCACTTCCGGACAGAGCGGATACCATTCGACATAATTGCCTAGTTCATCGCGTAAAAAGCGGTCAAGCTTATGCTGACCGTCGTAGCGCACTTCATTCCCGAGCAAACAGGAGCTGATCCCAACTTTCATAAGTTCTCTTTTGTTAAGTATTTAAAGGGAATCCATATTTAAAATGTAAGAATTCAGATCCAAAATTCATAGCGTAATATTCAAAGTATAAAATCAGTTTTACATCACACGATTTGTTTCAGGTTTTACGTCTCACGGTATTATTTTTCTGCGATCACCAGCATCTCAAAATCATCACTGCTGAGTTTATCCTCCCGGGAGAAGGCGCCCAGCTTTGCCCCGTATATACCGATCCCGGTATAGCCCAAAGATTTTAGCAGCCAGCTGATCTCTGAAGGAACATAGTAGCGTTCGTTGCAGATCAGTGTTTTTCTGTTGCCTTCGTCATCTTCGAATTCGGTAATATTGTGATCCCGGAAAGTCATCAGGTCAAAGTGGTTGTTCCGATAGGCCGCGTTCCCTTCTTCCCGCTTATCCATGCAGAATTTTTCGACGGAGTGAAAAATGGGGAACAGACCGTTCAATGTGGTAAAAATGAATTTTCCGGGACTTTTCAGTGCGCGGGTAACGCTCTTCAGGATCGCAAAATTCATTTCATCGTTTTCCATTAGCGGGAATCCGCCTTCGCAGAGCATGATGGCAACATCGAATTCTTCCTCGAAGGGAAGATCCCGGGCATCCTGGTGCAGAAAGGGGATATTCAGTCCGGACGCTTCCGCTTTCTGCCGGGCACGGACGAGCTGGCTTTTCGAAAGGTCGATGCCCGTTACCGAATAACCGCGCTTAGTGAGTTCAATAGCATGCCGGCCGGTACCGCAGCCCACATCCAGGATCCTCAGGTCTTTGCGGTAATGTATTTCTTTTTCAATGAAATCACATTCGCCCCAGGTTCCTTGCGTAAAATTTTCACGGTCATATTTTCTGCCGTAATTCTCAAAAAGGGATTCATACCAGGATTGCTTATTCATAGGAATCTCCAAATATTATTATTGTACCGGTTCTGATCTTAAAGCGTTTTCGATCGCTTTCAGTAAGGCCTTGCTGGTCGTGGTGGCGCCGGATACGACATCCACATCGTTCCGTTGTTGCCGCAGAACCTTTTCTGTTACGCCTTCCGCCATCCCGGCATATTTGCTGTTCCGGTTTTCCAGAACATTGATCGCTTTGATTTGTGAATTACAGACAAATACTTCTACGGTATAGGTAAAATCGCCATAGCGGAAATCACCCCGGTTATTTCCGTCTTTAAGCGTTGAAAAATCAACGCTGTCGATCTGCATACTGCGCACTTTTTCGAGTTCGTTGTTTTTACATGCCATAATCAGGATAAACGTCATACATGGAATGATCCTGCAGAGGATTCTCATTGTAGTGCTCCTTTTCCCGGGTAAGATGTATTTAGCTTATTCATGGAATTCAGCGAAAACAGGGTTCGCAG
>JAQULT010000020.1 GCA_028718545.1 Fidelibacterota bacterium
CATGCCATAATCAGGATAAACGTCATACATGGAATGATCCTGCAGAGGATTCTCATTGTAGTGCTCCTTTTCCCGGGTAAGATGTATTTAGCTTATTCATGGAATTCAGCGAAAACAGGGTTCGCAGGCCGGATGCGGAAATTGTTTTATTTGACGATTCTCAAAATCGTATCGCAAAGGCTCTCGGCGTTGAGTTTTACTTCCTTCATCAGTTCATCCCGGGAACCGTGGGTGACAAAATCATCCGGCAGCGAAAAGGAATGGATCCTTGGCGCATTGCAGGCATCCTGGAAATGCTGAAGGACCGTATCGCGTAACCCGCCGCGGGGAGCGGCTTCTTCCAGGGTGACCAGTAATCCGTGTTCCTTTGCCAGTTCATCCAGCATCGCTTTATCGTAAGGTTTCAGGAAGCGGGCATTAACGAGGGTAGGGGATGTTTTGTTGGCTTCAAGCCGGGTGCAGACTTCTTCTGCGGTATTTACCATTGAACCGTAAGCCAGCAAAGCGATCCTTTTACCCTGCCGCAGGATCTCCCAAGATCCCGGCCCGGGAATATCGACAGGTTCCGAAATATTGAATAAATGCGTGTTTGCGCGCGGATAACGGATAAAAACAGCCTTATCTTTGACCGCATAGGCCATATGCATCAGATTCCGCAATTCGTTGCCGTCTTTGGGAGCGCAAACGACCGCATTCGGAAGCATACTCAAAAAACTCAGATCAAAGACCCCGTGATGGGTGGGACCGTCTTCGCCGACCAGCCCGGCACGATCCATACAAAAGATCACCGGTAATTTCTGCAACATTACATCATGAATCACGCTGTCTACGGCGCGCTGCATAAAAGTGGAATAAATTGCAACCACCGGCCGCAAACCCCCGATCGCAAGTCCGGATGCAAAAGTTACCGCATGCGCTTCGGCAATTCCCACATCATAAAAACGTTTCGGGAAATGCTGGGAAAAATCCACCAATCCGGTACCATCCGCCATTGCGGCGCTGATGGCTACCACATCCGGGTGCATTTCGGCGAGTTCGATCATGCATTTCCCAAAAACTTCCGTGTAGGAAATAGATTCGCAGGGCGCTTTTGCGGTGCATCCGTTACCCTTGATCCCGTGATATTTGGTTGGATTTTCTTCCGCAGCCTTCAGTCCTTTTCCCTTTTTGGTCAAAATATGCAGGAGAATTGGCTGATTCAGCTTTTTAATGCGCTTCAGCGTACGGATCAGGTCCGGAATGCTGTGTCCGTTCACCGGACCGATATACCGCAATCCCAGTTCATCGAACATTACCGGCCGGGAAAGCAGCGTTTTAAGGGATTCCTTAATATTCTGCAGGAAACGCCGGAGGAATCTCCGGTTCTCCGTCAATCCCCAGATATCATCCTTGACTTTATTGTAAAAAGGTGTTGTTACAATGCGGTTCAGGTACTTGGGGATACTTCCCACATTTTTGGAAATGGACATTTCATTGTCGTTCAGAATGACCAGAAGCTGTTTTTTGAGGTTACCGACATTGTTCATGCCTTCCCAGGCCAGTCCGCCGGTCAGTGCACCGTCACCGATAACGGCGATAATTTGATTATGAAGATTTTGCAGAGACTCTGCAACCGCAATCCCGAGTCCAGCAGATATGGATGTGGATGCGTGGCCGACGCCGACAACGTCATAGCTACTCTCACTGCGCCGGGGGAAACCGCTGATGCCGCCGTATTGACGGATACTTTTCAGCGCTTCGCGGCGACCGGTAAGAACCTTGAAAGGATAGGCCTGATGACCCACATCCCAGATGATCTTGTCATCAGGGAGGTCATAAACATACAATAATGCGATGGTTAGTTCCACCGTTCCCAGAGACGGTGCCAAATGTCCGCCGGTTTCGGAAACCACTTCAATAATATACTGACGAAGTTCTTCCGCCAACTGGAGGAGTTGTCCCGGTGTCAGTTTTTTAATGTCTGCAGGACCTGAAATTCCCCTGAGCAGTATATATTTGTTGTTTTCATTCATTGCCCGGTAGTATAAGAATATTCGATGAAAAATCAAATTGAAAACAGCATCATTGCAAAAGCCCGGATTTTGTAGAAAATAATTGCAATAAATCCACAAATTATGTTTGAAAAATACCCTGTTTGTGCTATTTTTCGCTCTTGATTATTCTTAATAACAGGAACACTTAAAAAAAGGAAGCGAGGCGCCTATGCGAACAAGACAAAGCGCTGTGAAAGCCGCTGTGGAAAAACACGGTAAAGAGCGTAAAAATCTGCTCCCCATTTTACAGGAGGTTAAAAGGTCCAAGAACTATTTGTCCCGAAGTGATATTTCCGATGTTGCCGCAGAAATGAACCTGTCATCCGCCTATGTATACGGAGTGGCATCTTTTTATCATTTTCTGGACCTGGAAGAGCGGGGACAGAATATCATCTGGATCTGCAAGACGATCAGCTGCTACATGAAGGGTTCGAAAGATATCCTGCTGGCGCTTGAGGAGGCACTGAAGATTAAGGTCGGCGAAACAACCAGTGACGGCAAGTTTACGCTTTTGCAGACCAATTGCATCGGCTGGTGCCATAAAGGTCCCGCAATGTTGATCAATGATCAGCCTTTTACGGATCTGACTACCGAAAAAGTGCTGAATATCATTGAAGAATATTATCAGAAATCATAAATAAAGGTTAATATCATGGCAAAACGAAAATTAAAACGTGTTGACCTTATTTTCAGTCAGGATTGCAGCTGCAAAGATATCCTGACCGCCGCTCTGAAGAAATCCCGCGAGGAGATCATTCAGGAGCTGATCGATTCCGGACTTAAGGGCCGTGGTGGTGCGGGTTTCCCGACCGGATTGAAATGGAAAATGGCTGCGGCCGAAAAAGGCAACCGGAAATACGTGATCTGCAATGCCGACGAAGGAGAACCCGGAACTTTCAAGGACCGGGAGATCCTGGACCGGGTGGCATTAAAGGTATTGGGCGGTATGGCCCTCTGTGCCTATGTGATCGATGCACGCGAAGGTTATATATATCTGCGTTACGAATACCGTTTCCTTATTCCGAAACTGGAAAAAATGATCGAAACCTTTCACAAATGGATGGATGAGTTTGATCTGGATTTCCGTGTAAAATTGTTTATCGGCGGCGGAGCCTACGTCTGCGGCGAAGAAACCTCCCTGATCGAATCCATGGAAGGGAAACGCGGCGAACCGCGGAATAAACCGCCCTATCCCACGAACCAGGGCTATTTGGGGAAACCGACCGTGGTCAATAACGTTGAGACCCTGGTCTATACGATGATGATCATGCGTATCGGTGCCGAGGAATTCAAGGCAATGGGCATCGAAGGTTCAAGCGGATCCAAGCTTTTCTCGGTTTCCGGAGATACACACAAAGCCGGGATCTATGAGATTGAAATGGGTATGACCCTTGAGGATTTCGTCAAAGAGTTCGGTGACGGCGATACCAAAGCGGTACAAGTCGGCGGAGCCTCCGGATTCTGCGTCCCCCGCAAACGTTTCAAGGAAACCACGATCGGTTTTCAAGGCGGACTGAAGGGATTTTCACTTCCCACGGGCGGTTCCATGATGATCTTTAACAGCTCGCGTTCGATGTACAATGTTCTGCATAATTATCTTGAATTCTTCGAAGAAGAATCCTGCGGTCAGTGCACACCCTGCCGGGTGGGCTGTCAGCAGCTGCTGAAAGGCATTGAAGCAATCAAACGCGGTGAAAAGAGCCATCGCTATCTGAATGATCTGATGCGACTTTCCGAGACGATGAAACTGACGGCCAAATGCGGGCTGGGTCAATCGGTGGCAAACTCCTTTGCATCGATCGTTGAAAATTTCAGAGAAGAAATGATCTATTAAAAGAGGTAAACCATGACTGTAAAAATGATCAATCTGACCATAGACGGTAAAAAAATCGGCGTTCCCGAAGGAACCACCCTGCTGGAAGCGGCTAAACTGGAAAAGGTCAAGATCCCGACACTTTGCTATCACGATGACCTTTGCATCGCGGGAAATTGCCGCGTCTGCGTTGTGGAAGTCGAGGGATGGCGCGTTCTGCCAGCAGCCTGCGCAACTCCGGCCATGGAAGGTATGGTTGTCTATACCAACTCCCCCCTGGTCCGCCGGGCTCGCCGCGACATCCTTGCGCTGCTGGTTTCGGAACACTCGACCCAGTGTACCACCTGCTACCGAAGTACGAACTGCGAATTGCAGGAACTGGCCGCAGAATACAATATTGACAATGAAATTTACATTAATCTGATCAAAGATAAGCATTTCACTATTGACCGCACTTCCTGGGCGATCGAAAAGGACGAGACAAAATGTATTCGCTGCCAGCGCTGCGTGCGCACCTGCGCCGAACTGCAGAAGGTCAATGCCCTCGACGTGATCCATAAAGGCGCAAATATGAAGATAGCGACCTTTTTTGATACGGTAATGAGTGAAGTGGTCTGTACCAACTGCGGACAATGTATTAACCGCTGTCCCACCGGTGCCCTGACCGAAAGGCGTTATATTGACGAGATCTGGGATGCCCTGGGCGACCCTGAAAAACATGTCATTGTCCAAACTGCTCCGGCGGTCCGCGTTGCCCTGGGTGAAGTTCTGGGTTTTGAACCCGGTGTCCGCGTAACCGGAAAAATGGCTGCGGCGCTCAAGCATTTGGGCTTTGATTCCGTGCTTGATACCGATTTCGCCGCAGATTTGACCATTATGGAAGAAGGTCATGAACTGCTGGACCGCTTAAAACGCAAATTGGTGGATAAGGAAGATGTATCCCTCCCGCTGATGACCTCCTGTTCACCGGGCTGGATCAAGTTTATCGAACATATGTACCCGGACCATCTGGGCCATTTGTCCACCTGCAAATCACCCCAGCAGATGTTTGGTGCCATTGCCAAAACCTATTATGCGGAACGGAAAGGACTGGATCCGAAGAATATCGTCAACGTTTCCGTCATGCCTTGTTCGGCAAAAAAGTATGAAGCGAACCGCATCGAAATGAACGACAGCGGGTTCCAGGATGTTGACCTGGTCTGCACTACCCGAGAACTCGGCCATATGATCCGCCAGTCGGGTGTCGACTTCAAGGAAATTCCCGAGGCGAAATTCGATCCCTTTATGGGCGATTCGACGGGAGCTGCCGTGATCTTCGGAGCTACCGGGGGCGTGATGGAAGCCGCATTGCGAACGGCCTACGAAGTTGTGACCGGACGGGAAGTCCCCTTTGACGGACTGAACATCACCCCGGTTCGCGGAATGGACGGCATTCGGGAGGCAAAGGTCAAACTGGAGAATGTTTTGCCGGAATGGAGCTTTCTTGAAGGTGTAGAACTGCGGGTTGCCATCGCACACGGACTGACCAATGCAACCCAGATCATGGACGATGTGGCAATCGGGAATTCCCCTTACCACTTTATCGAGATCATGGCCTGTCCGGGCGGATGTATCGGCGGCGGCGGTCAGCCAATCCCGACAAATGCGGAGATCCGCCGGAAACGCGCCGAAGCGATCTATACCGAAGATGAAAAAATGGTCATACGGAAATCGCATCAGAATCCGGAAGTAATCCAGCTTTATAAGGAATTTCTCGGGAAACCGCTGGGTGAAAAGTCACACCATTTACTGCATACGAAATATGTACGGCGCGAACGCGTTTGAGATAAAAGCCCCGGAAACGGGGCTTTTTAAATGCCGGCACAAAATTATAACGGGAAGCCAATAAATAAAGAATTCCCGGCTTGGAAAAGAAAAGGATATGTTTACAGCGTACGAAAGGGATTTGATGTTTGAAGGAATACGGGAAATCAATCGATCAGAGCGATGACAATATCCGCAACATTCGTCCCGGTCGGACCCGTAAAGAGCAGGGTGCCGCAATACTGGTGAAAGCGGTAACTGTCATGTTCCGCAAGGAAATTTTCGGGCAAGAGGCCAAGTTCTTGCGCTTTACGATAACTATGCCGGTCGATCAGCGCACCTGCGGCATCGCTGTTTCCGTCAATGCCGTCCGAACCTGCACATAAAAGACAATAATTTCGGCTGTTGCGCAATTCCGACAACGCCGAAAGGGCAATTTCCTGAGAACGGCCACCCTTGCCCGGCTTTTCATTCAGCGAGACGGTCGTTTCACCCCCGAACAGAAGAAAAGAGGGCTTTGCTCCTTCTTCCTTGCAAATCATTTCCGCGATCATGGCGCCTGCTTTACGGGCTTCACCGTAAAGACTCTCGGGAAAGGTGCGGACCGGGAAGTTCTTTTTGTTTAAAAAGGCATTGGCAGCTTCCAGCAGATCCATATTGCTTCCTATCAGAAAATGCGGAAGAACAGCATGCCGTCCAGGGGGCTGTTCATTATTTGTTTTAAGCGCTGCGATCAGATGCCTGGGCAGGCTTTGCTCCAGTTCATGAGCGGCAATCAGCTCCCGGACGGCAGAATCTGAAATATCCGCAGGATAAAAAGGTCCTGAGCCGATCGTGGAAAAATCGTTACCCATCACATCGGACAATACAAAGACATAGATACGGGCCTTGCACAATGCGGCCAGTTTTCCGCCTTTGACCTGAGACAAGCGGGAACGCAATATATTGATCTCCCGGATATCCATACCGGATTCCAGAAACACCCGGTTTGCCGACTGCAGATCTTGCAGTGTCAGTCCCGGAAGGGGAAGTTCCATCATTGCAGAGGAACCCCCGGAAAGCAAATAGATCAGCGTATCCTCTTCCTCTAATCCGTTCAGGAAGTCCCGCATACGGTGACCGGCGATCAGGCTTTCGGAAGCGGGAAGCGGATGATTACCGGGACAGGTATCGAAAAGCAAGTCGTTTTTCCCCTCACGGGTGATTAGGAGTGAGAGATGCGGCTTCAGGGGAAGATATGGGAGTATGGCCTGTGCCATGCTTTGGGATGCCTTGCCGGATCCGGCAAGGACCAAACGTCCCTTATTCTGCATTTCCAGAGGAGTATTGCGGTAATACAAGGTATTGTCATAAACATGAAGGTATTTCCGGAACAGCGCTTCGGGCTGTACTTCCTGGATCGCATGCAGAAAAAGGCGTTTCAGGAATTTTTTTTGCGGATGGCGCATAGGATTTTTGAGAGAAATAAGAGTAAGGTGCCCAATACGATGATAATGGGTCCGGTCGGCAGATTTGTGTAATAAGCGATAAAAAAGCCGCCGATAAAAATAAGCAGACAGAGGATGACCGAAGCCGCCATGATACAGGGAAGGCGTTTGCAAAAGGGAAGAGCGATCAGCGGAGGAATAGTCAGCAATGCCAGCACCAGAATGATCCCTACGCTGCGGATCATCATGACAATGGCAACGGATATGAACAGATAGAAGAACAGGCGGTACAAGCCCACCCGGATGCCGTGCAGGGCGGCAAATTCCTTATCAAAGAGAAAAACAAGCAAGGGCTTGAAAAACAGTAGGATGGTCAGCATCAGGAATATATCATAAATGGCGATATAAAGAATATCACTGTCGCTTACCGTCAGAATATCGCCAAAAAGGTAGGTGAGCAGATTGGGTGCGAATCCCGGCGTGACAGTTATAAAAATAATTCCGATTGCCATACCAAAAGCCCAGATCACCGAGATCAGCGCATTATGGGCATGCAGTTTCTTTTCACTGGAAAGCCCGATCACGGCTCCGGACAATAAGGCGACGCTGAATGCACCCAGCAGGGGGTTCAGTCCCAGATAATAAAACAGTCCCAGACCTCCGAACGATGCGTGGCTGATCCCGCCGATCAGGAGCGTATCACGCTTTACGACGATCAATGAACCGATGATGCCGGATGCAATACTCAACAGTAAACCGGCCAGCAGAGCGTTCTGAACAAAATCATAATGCAGGAGGCTCATTCATGCTCCTTCAGGACCCGGTGAGGGAGTCCGTGCGCTATCAATTCGATGGGGCAGCCGTAGACTTTTTCAAGGGATTCCGCAAGATGTTCATCACGCCCGTGATAATAGAGATTCCGGTTTACACAAGCGATATTCTTCACGTGGTCGTCAATGGAAGAAGTGTCATGCGTGATCATGACGATCGCGATCTTTTTATTAAGTTCATATAAAATGGCAGACAGGTTCCCCCGGGATTCGGAGTCGATAAAGGTAGTAGGTTCATCCAGAAAGAGAATCCTGGGATCCTGGATCAGGGCACGGGCCAGCAAGGCACGCTGCAGTTGTCCGCCGGAGATCTCGCTGATGGCTGCGTAGGCAATGGGCTCAAGATGAAAGCTGGCGATCTGTTGATCTACCCGCTGTTCCTTATCACAACTGCGCCGTGTCAGCGGATGATATTGTCCGATAAGGCCGGTCTCGATAAAGTCATAGACCCGAATGGGCATTTGCCGGTCAAAGGTTGTGAATTGCGGGACATAACCAAAGTCTCCCGTTTTAACCCCGTGATAATGAATATTCCCCTTAAGCGGCTTTAAGAGTCCGAGCATACACTTCAGGAGCGTTGTTTTCCCTCCGCCGTTCGGACCCATGATGACCAGATAATCTTTTTCATAAACCGGCAGAGACACATCCGACAGAACGGCATGCTTTCTGTCAAAAGAAAAGCTCAGATCTTCTACATTGATCAGGATGTTTTTCTGCATATTTTGTATGCCCTGCTGAAAAAACCCGGATAAGCCGGGTTTTTAAATATCATGCGGCATCCGGTACTCTTTATACCAACGCTCCGCTTATTTTTTCTTTTCTTCGGGCTTCTCTTTTTCTTTGAACTTGTGCCCCCAAACCACCAGGATCGGAGCTGCGATGTACATAGAAGAATAGGTCCCGACGATCACGCCGATGACCATGGCGATGGAGAAACCAAAAAGGACCTGACCGCCGAAAAGCGCAAGGATCACGACGACCAGGAAGGTTGTTACTGAGGTAATGACGGTACGGGAAAGAGATTCGTTGATACTGTAGTTGATGATATCGGTAATCGGTTTCCCTTTGTGGACTTTCAAGTTCTCACGGATACGGTCAAAGATCACAATGGTATCGTTCAGCGAATACCCTACAATGGTCAGGAAGGCCGCTAAAACCGGCATAGAGATCTCCCATTGGAAAATAGAGAATAGCCCCAGTGTGATCAATACATCATGCGCAAGAGCAACGACGGCTCCTACGGCAAAACGGAATTCAAAACGTACCGTAATGTAGATCAGGACCAGCAGAAGAGCGATCCCGACTGCTTTCAGGGAATTTGCCCGGAGTTCGCGACCGATTTTGGGTCCGATCTTATCCATTTGGAGAAGATTGTAATCAGTACCCTCAAGTGCTTCAGCAAGGATGATTTCGGCATCATCGAGGTTTTCGGGGTTCAGGGTGATCATATATTCATTATTGCCGCTGCTCTTGATTTCGGGATTTCGAAGATTCTTTTCGGTAAATTTAGCTCGCAGTTCTTCGGCCGTGATCGTCTGAGAGAACTCCACCTGCATTTTTGCACCGCCGGAAAAATCAATACCGTAATTCAGCCCGCGGACGAAAAGCGAAACAAGACCCAGGACAATAAGGACCAGCGACAGAATAAAGGTAAATCTGCGCTTGTTGACGATATCGTAACTGGTATTTTTAAAGAGCTGTAACACATCAACCTCCTATATGCTGAGCTTGTTTAAAGGTTTTTTGCCGTGGGTGAAGGACATAAAGACCGTTCGGGAGATGAAATAACCCGATACGAAGTTGAAAATAATGCCCCAGAACAAAACAACGGCAAAACCGCGGATGGGCCCCGAACCGTACTGCCAGAGTACCAGTGCGGTGATCAGGGTCGTCAGGTTGGCGTCGAGGATCGTGATCAAGGCACGCGAATATCCGTTTTCTACCGAGGAGCGGATGGTCTTGCCCCGTAGATATTCTTCGCGGATACGTTCAAAGATCAGCACATTGGCGTCCACTGCCATACCCATGGTCAGTACAAGACCGGCGATACCGGGTAATGTCAGCGTTGCACGCAGGGAAGCAAGAATAGAGAGAACGAAAAAGATATTCAGGACCAAAGTGGCAATGGCGATCGTTCCTGCACCGCGATAATAAACGATAATAAACAAAGCAACCAGTGCGAGCCCGATCAGTACACTGTTTACGCCGCGGCGGATGGAGTCGGCTCCCAGCGAAGCACCTACGGTACGTTCTTCGATTATATCAATGGGGGCGGGCAGGGCGCCGGCTTTAAGGACGATCTCGATATCCTGGGCTTCCGGAAGATTTGCAAATCCTTCGATCACAGTGCGTCCGTTCGGGATCTTGTTTTCGATCCGGGGAGCCATTTGTACCTTATTGTCAAGGACGATAGCCAGGCGCTTATCGACATTCGCGCCGGTCAGGCGCGCCCAGGTCTTGGTGCCTTCGCCGTCCATGCGGACATTGACGATGGGTTGCCCCATACGCTCACTGGAAACACTGCCCAGCTCCGCTTTTGCTTCTTTGACGGCATCTCCGGTCAGACCGGGTTCGCGGTTAACGAAATAGAGGGAATAAAATTCGACATTCCCACCGTCAACCGTTTCGATCGTACGTGTCTTGGCTGAAAAAAGAACGCGCAGATCGTTGGGCAGGATGCGTACAACTTCAGGGTCATTCAGAATCTTGTTAACAGCATAAAAATTTTCTTTCGGAACACCGATATCCCAGCCCAGGTTACGCAGCAATGCACTGAAAGGATGTTCGGCGACCAGATTTTCATCTACCAACACCGAAGATTCTTCCGCACTTTCATCTTCCTGTATCCCCAGCAGCTCACTGACGGATATTTCTTTGTCGGCGCTTTTCTTTCCTGAGATCACGGCACTGTCAAGGGAAGCGATCTCTTCGGGATTGATGCGCTTAACCGCGGCATCGATCCGGTTGATGATATCCTGAGTATATTCGGGGTCTTTTAAAAGGACAAATTCCAGCAGAGCGGTGTTGTGAATGATCTCCTTGGCGCGGTCCGGATCATCGATACCGGCAAGTTCCACGATAATACGCTTATTCCCGACAAGCTGAATAACAGGTTCCGCGACGCCGAACTGGTCGATACGGTTCCGGATGATCTCTTCCGCGCGTACGACGGCCTGTTCGCATTCTTTCTGCAAATTGTCCACGACCGCCTTATTATCGGTCCGGCGGTCCGGAGCGGGAAAATAACGGCTTAAACGGAGACTGTCCCGGTTTGCGGTCTGCAGCATAATATCCAGATAATCCGCTTCGGGGTCTTCCCGGTACTGAGCGTCGACTTTTTCCATGTAATCGTAATAGGCGGCGGATTGATGGTCTGCAACCTTTTTAATAAAGTCCGGAACATTGATCTCGAGCACCAGATGCATACCGCCCTGAAGATCGAGGCCCCGCTTGATGATCTTGGATTCAAGATCCAGCAGTTTGCCTTCTTCACGGAGCAAGGTTTTCTCTTCTCCGCTTAAACCTTCGTAGCGTATCGTGGGCATGATAGTGTAAACCGCCCATCCCAGCAAGGCGACAATGACAAGATAACGCCAAATCAGCTTCTTCGACATATCGGGTATAACCTCCATCTTCGGTTGTTGTCACAGCCAGCTCTTTTCATGATAAATATACGCATACCGCAATCAAGAGCAAAGCTGTCAAATTTAACGGATGAAAGCAGAAAAACCAATAAATTAATTCAAAAACAAACAATAAGAAAAGCCCCGCTCCCGCTTGATAAGTGCCGGAAAGCGCCGTCCGGTATTTGCTTTTTTCTTTTGAAAAAAAATACAGCCGAACGCTCCCTGAGATCATCGGGCGTTAATGAAACGATCACAAAATTTACATTAATGGAATTATTTATACTAAAGGGATGAAAAGCCCTGAAGCTTTGTTCTGCGAAATGCCGAATCCTTTATTTTTTATCGTTTCGTTCCGGCAGTAAAAATATGACGGAAAACGCGAAACACATCTTTACTTTCATCAAAGAATATGCTTAAATTATACGTTAATTGTTATGGTGTTATGATAAGCAAGACGGGCAGCATTCCCGGCGAGGGTTCGCGGGAAAGCAATCAAACATGATTTGGTTCAAGATCAGGGAGGTAATGACATGACCAAACAAGCATTTTTGGAAGGCATCGCTGCAAGAAACGCAGGTCAACCCGAGTTTTTGCAGGCAGTTAAGGAAGTGGTTGAATCCGTATGGGATGCTTATGAGGAAAATCCCATTTTTCAGGATGCGAATATCCTCGAGCGACTGGTCGAACCGGAACGCGTGATCATGTTCCGGGTCCCCTGGGTCAACGATGCCGGAGAAGTTAAAGTGAACCGCGGTTACCGCATCGAGTTCAACAGCGCCATCGGTCCCTACAAGGGCGGTTTACGTTTTCATCCCAGTGTCAATCTCTCGATCTTGAAATTCCTGGGCTTCGAACAAATATTCAAAAACGCACTGACTACCTTGCCTATGGGCGGCGGAAAAGGCGGTTCGGATTTCGATGCCAAGGGAAAATCCGAAGGCGAGATCATGCGTTTTTGTCAAAGCTTTATGACGGAACTGTTCCGGCATATCGGCAACCGGACTGACATTCCGGCCGGGGATATCGGGGTCGGCGCACGTGAGATCGGCTTCCTGTACGGTCAGTACAAGCGCATTAAGAATGAATTTACCGGCGTGCTAACCGGCAAAGGACTTAACTGGGGTGGAAGTCTGGTCCGTCCTGAAGCAACAGGTTTTGGTGTTGTGTATTTTGCCAACGAAATGCTCAAGAATATCGGTCAGAGCATTGAAGGAAAGACCGTCGCCATTTCCGGGTTCGGAAATGTCGCATGGGGCGCCGCCAGCAAGGTCAACGATCTTGGCGGAAAGGTCGTTACGCTTTCGGGTCCGGACGGATATATCTACGATCCCGACGGCATCCGTGACGAGAAGATCAGTTATATGCTTATGCTGCGTGCCAGTAATAACGATATCATTGAACCTTATGTCCGGGAATTCCCCAAAGCGAAATTTTTTCCGAAGAAACGGCCCTGGGAACAAGCTGTCGATGTTGCACTGCCCTGTGCTACCCAGAACGAACTCGACAGGAAGGATGCGGAGACACTGCTTAAGAACGGCTGCAAATGCGTTGTTGAAGGCGCCAATATGCCCTCAACTCCCGAAGCTGTTGAACTCTTTGAAAATGCACGTATTCTTTATGCTCCCGGAAAAGCGGCCAATGCAGGCGGCGTAGCGACCTCCGGACTGGAAATGACCCAAAACTATATGGGACAGCCCTGGCCGCGTGAACGTGTAGATAAGGAACTGCATCAGATTATGATCCGCATTCATGAACAATGTAAACAACACGGCCGAATTGATGACAACTATGTAGATTATGTCCGCGGTGCGAATATCGCAGGCTTT
The DNA here is from genome assembly GCA_028718545.1 of Fidelibacterota bacterium. Classification (GTDB taxonomy): domain Bacteria; phylum Fidelibacterota; class Fidelibacteria; order Fidelibacterales; family Fidelibacteraceae; genus M50B103. The sequence continues at coordinate 13,359 of JAQULT010000020.1, forward strand.
ATGAAAGTGGCCCGCGCCATGGTCGAGCAGGGTGTTGTTTAATTTATTGCTGATGAATAAAAAAGGCAGGGTGAACCTGCTTTTTTTTATTGTCTTGAAACGCTGCGCGTGAAAAGACGAACGGTTCCGGCAGCGTTGATATCGACCAATAGGGTGGAATACTCCTTATCCCGGAAGATCATATCCGCGATCACAAAGCGGCTGTCCAGGGTATTGGAAAAGATCATCTTTCCCGGTTTAGTGAAGGAAAGAACACGCGGATTGTATTTCATGATCATATCTTCCAGCGGCATTTCACCCGGTATTTCATGCCGGTAGGAAATATTATTTCTTGGGAAGATCTTTATCTGAAGCGGAAAGCGGGTATCAAACTCCGCGATCATCTCCATATCCTGATAGATATCCTTTTCGCCGGCTTTTTTCGCTGACTGGGGAAGGACCGGCCGGAAAAGCAGAGAATCGGAACCGGTTGTTTTATTCTCGTCCAGCGCCTTTCGCTGCATTTCCGTCATTTCATAGAGATTGCTGCTGACATTGAAGTGGCGGGACAGCATATTCAAAAGGAATAAGAAAGCAATGACTGCTGCAATGACCAGACTGTAGATCAGAACTTTACTGGGTTCTTTTTTCCGTCCGCGGTAGCTCCGGGTCTTTTTTACGGCACTTTGTACCAGGATGCTTTCGGGAAGTTCTCTTTCTTCTTTTTTCTCCAGTCCGCTCATGGCAAGCAGTTCCGCGTAGTCGAGTCCAACCTGCAAGGCATAATTCTTTAAATGCAGGCGGGTGATCACCGGATCTGCATGCGTAAAGTTACCGGCTTCCAAAAAGAGGATCTTTTCCACCGGGATGCGCATCTTTTCGCTGAGTTGCTCCAGACGGATGCCTTTCTTCTCACGGTATTCCCCGATGTCGCTCCATTGTTCGAACATGTTTTCCCCTAGAAAACAAATTTACGCCGAAAAGTGAAAACACAAAAGAATAATTCTTGCGGAGATCTTCTTTTTCGCAATTCAGCCATTCCTGCAGCTTACGATGATCTACTTCCGGACAATACGGGAGATGGTCTCCCAGTCGAAACCTTTACCCTGAAGATAACGGATCATTTTTCCCGCCGCCCTTTCACTGTTTTCCTCCCGTATGCCCGGCAGTTTTTTTTCAAAATGAAAGCGGCAATTTCCAATTTGTTCTTCGGAAGGATAATTTTCCAGGATCTCCCGGATATTTTCAGCGGGAATACCCCGTTTAAAGAGTTTTTCGCGGACTTGCAGGGGACCCAGACGCTTGCTGCGGATCAGTTCTTCCGCATAAAGAGCGGCAAAACGTTCGTCATCGATATAATTACGCGATTCCAGATCATCCAGAACCTTGGTAACAATATCGGCCCTGTATCCTTTTTGCCGTAGCTTTACGGAAAGTTCACGAAGGGAATGCTCGCGCATGGACAACAACTCCAACGCTTTTTCTCGCGTAAAGACTTCATCGGCTTTTTGAAGAAGCGCAGACATTTCCTTATCATTGAGCTCTCTGCCGGAGCTAAGGGCAAATTGCAGGAGCATATCATCGGTGACACTGATGCGTGAATCATCGTCAAGATACAGATTATAGCGGTTGGGGTGCCGCTTTTGCCGACTTATGCGAAGTATCCGTGGCATGGGGATCAGGCTTTTTCTTCCTGCTTCTTTTCGGTCAGTCCAAGTGCGCCTTTGACCTCTTCAGCGATCTTGTCGAGGACATCGCGGTGTTCATCCAGGAATATTTTCGCGTTCTCGCGTCCCTGACCGATCTTTTCCTTGTTGTAGCTGTACCAGGAACCGGATTTTTCCACGATATTATAGACGACGGCAAGATCCAGAACATCGCCGGTATAGCTGATGCCTTTTCCGTACATGATGTCAAATTCGGTATTTTTAAAAGGCGGCGCTACCTTGTTTTTGACCACTTTGACAATGGTGCGGCTTCCGGTAAAGTCATTGCCGTCCTTAATGGCGCTCAGACGCCGTACTTCCATCCGTACGGTCGTATAGAACTTCAGGGCCCGTCCACCGGTCGTCGTTTCGGGATTGCCGAACATTACGCCGATCTTTTCACGAATCTGATTAATGAAGACGATGGCAACATTGGATTTACTGACCAGTCCGGTAAGCTTGCGCAAAGCCTGGCTCATCAGTCTGGCCTGAAGACCCATGTGGCTGTCACCCATTTCGCCCTCGATCTCCGCACGGGGGACCAGCGCCGCCACCGAGTCGATGACAATGATATCAAGGGCATTGCTGCGAACTAAAGTTTCGGTAATTTCGAGGGCTTGTTCCCCGCTGTCAGGTTGCGAAACCAAAAGATGGTTTGTATCAATTCCGAGGTTTTTGGCATAATTCAGGTCCAGAGCATGTTCGGCATCTATAAAGGCCGCATTGCCGCCGTTTTTCTGTGCTTCGGCAATACAATGCAGGGCAAGGGTGGTCTTTCCCGATGACTCCGGTCCGTAGATCTCGGTGATCCTGCCGCGCGGAATTCCCCCGATCCCCAGCGCCGCATCCAGGCTCAGTGATCCCGTGGAAATGGCATCGATCTTTACCGGTCTTGCATCATCGCCCATATACATGACCGAACCTTTGCCAAACTGGCGGTCGATCTGTGCAATGGCCACTTCCAATGCCTTGATACGTTCATCCTGATTCATGATTGGGTCCTTTCTGATATTTTATTGAGCTGGCGTAATCTAATACAATTTCTTTCTAAATTAAATGAAAAAAGGATGTACGGAGACATCCTTTTTCATTTATTGATCCCGGTCACATTCAGGAAAGATTGGCAACGACCAGGGAGGCGGATCCTACCAGTCCGGCATCGTTGCCGAGTTCTGCCTTCAGAACTCTGACCACTTTGGCGGGAATGGAGTAGGCAAGGCGCAGCATCGTTTTGCGCGCGGGTTCCAGGATCAGATCGCCGGCATTGGCAATACCGCCGCCAATGATAACAGCTTCCGGGTTCAGGGCATTGACCAGTGTCGCCAGAGCGGATCCGAGGATCTCACCCGTCTCTTCAAGCACTTTTACAGAAAGCTCGTCACCGGCTTCTGCAGCCTGAACGATCGCCTTGGGCGTGATCTTCCCTTTGTCCAGATATTTTTCAATATTGGTATCAAAGCCTTTATTGCGTGCGATCATAAAACGTTCGATAATGCCGTCACGACCGATATAACGCTCCAGACAGCCGGAATTGCCGCAGGGACAGGATTTTCCGTCGCGGTCGATGGACATATGCCCCAGTTCACCGGCGGTAAATGTCGATCCGCGGTACAATTCACCATTCAGGATAATACCACCGCCGACGCCGGTTCCCAGCGTCATGGCAATGACATTCTTCATTCCTTTTCCCGCTCCGTAATAAAATTCCCCCAGCGACATGGCGTTTACATCATTATCGAGAAAGGCGGGTTTCCCGAGTATATCGCTGAGGATTTTGGTGATAAATACATCATTCAGATTGGGAACGTTCACTACAACCTTTAATTGTCCGGTTTCGGGATTGAGCAATCCCGGCGATCCGATACCCACGCCCAGGATCTGTTCCTGAGGAAGTCCGGAATCATCCATGACTTTTTGGGTGCATTCCGCAATATGCTGAACGATCTCCTCTCCGCGCTTATGCGGATCGGTGTCAAAAGAATCCTTGATCAGAATTTTTCCGCTTTCATCAATGATACCGATCTTGATACCGGTACCCCCAAAGTCAATACCTACATAATACTTCATATGGTTTCCTTCTGTTGTTAACCTTTAAATTCGTTACCGACTTTTCTTGCACGGGTCGGATGATCCAGGTCCACACCCGCGGCCATACCCACCTCAACCAGGATGTTCCAGCAGGCTAAAAGCTGCAGGTATGCATCATAGCAGCAAAGGGAGGGAATGCGGATGGTGGGGAACAGGGTATCGCGGGAAGCGATCGCAATGACCGGCATCCCGACACCGTCAACAAGTACTTCTTTGAATTTTTCCTCTTCTTCTTTGTAAGGATCGATCAGCAAGACCACCTCGCGGTCCGTCATGACTTCTTCGATCCCGTGAACGGCATAGGTGCCTTCCAGATATGCGGATTTTTTTCGCGTGATCTCATTCGTTTTTAAGGTTGCTTCTTCCGATACGCCGTTGTTCCTTCCGGCAAAATAGATCATGTCGGAGTTCGCAATAATGTCGACCATGGCGGGCTCGATCTCCATTTCAAGGACTTCTTTGGCCTTATCCGCAAGATCGCTGAGGCTTTTATCGCAATCGGCACCGATATATGCCTTTATCAGATGATGGTAGAACAATGCCTGTTCAATTACGCTCTTGGTAGCTGCAACGGCTTTTTCCTTACCGCAGCTCAGGACAAAAGTATCTTCGCTCAGATCCCCGAGCGGCGTTTCCCGGAAGGCGGTCAGTGCAAATTTCCCCGCGGACGGACGATTCTTGAACAGGGAGATCAATTCGTTCGTCTTTCCCGAATTCGAAGCACCAAAGACGGTAAAATCGTTGAGTTTCAATTCTGCCGCCTGGCGGCTCCCTTCGGTATAGACTGTCAGCGGGAAATTATTCTTCTGGATGATATTGATGGTATGTTTGGCAGGGAAGATGCGCGAAGAGCCTTCTCCCGTAAGAAACAATTTCCGGGTTTTCTTCATGGACTGTACGGGTTTGCTGAGATCCGCAGTTTTAAAATTCCGGATCACTTCTACGGTTTCGAGCATTTCCCGGCAAAGTGCATAATTCGCATATTTGGGATTGACGGATTTCATGATTACTTCCTCATACTTATTTTTTAACGATACTTTTGCATGCCTCAAGATCAACGTATTGCGGTTTGGGGCCGACCAGCGGGCAGATATAGGATTTGAACGCCGGGGTCATGGTCATACCGTTCTCCGCAATGTATTCAGCGGGGATGGGTTTTTGTTTTCCGCCGACATCTTCAAGGGGAACCGTTGAGACCCGGACTTTATATTCGGGACCCGGTTCACGAACGAGGACCGTCATTTTTCCCGTATTGCCGGCGACCGCCTGTCGGACGGCTTCGCTACCCAGCATAAAGGCTTCTTCGGTATCCAGCGCGACCCGCCGGTCATCCGCACACATGGGCAAAGATTCGGTGATCTGGAATTCACCGCGGAAATCGGGAAAATGCAGGCTGATGATCTTGTGCAGTTCCATTGCCGCGGAGGCTCCGCCCATTGCGCCGAATTCCTTATTGCCGAAATCATCTTCAGTCTGCGTTGCGGATATGGGATTCCCGTTCTTATCGACAACACCCTCGCCGCAGATAATGGAAACATAACCGTATTTATCGTAGCATTCCTTAAAGTAAGTAATGAATTTTTTAACTTCGAAGGGAATTTCGGGCAGTAAAATGATGTGAGGCGGGTCGGATTCCTTTTCTTTGAAGGCGTAAGGAGAAGCCGCCAACCATCCCGCACGGCGTCCGATGGTCTGATAAATGACAAATTGATCCACTTTTTGCATATCGTGGGTCAGTCTGCCGCCCTGATATACCGATAAGGCCGTATAACGTGCCGCGGAGGGAAATCCGGGTGTGTGATCGGTCAGCGGAAGATCGTTGTCAACGGTTTTGGGGCAACCCATGCCGCAGGCATCATAGCCGTTTTCACGGCAGTATTTTTCAACCTGATATACATTCAGCTGGGTATCGTCGCCGCCGATGCCGAAAAAATAACGGATATTGTATTTTTTAAAGATCTCCAGCACCTTCGGCATATTTTCTTCTTTCAGCTTGATTCGCGAAGAACCCAGTGCAGAACCCGGTGTCTCTTTGAGCAAATCGAGATCGGCAGCGGAAAGATCCAGAAAATCTTCTTCCAGAAGCCCTTTAACCCCGAAATGACAACCCCAGATGCCCTCGATATCGGGTTCTTTCAGACATTGTGTGATGATTCCCGCCAGACTGGCATTGATCACGGAAGTGGGTCCGCCGGTTTGCGTTACAAGGGCATATCCCTTTGCCATGAATAACTCCTTTTCTTTATGATGATTGGGTTTCCCGCAAGCTGGTTTTCAGCAGGTTGAGAATAAAGCGGACATAGAGATCCCCGACTTCGATGAAAACGCCGTTAAAATCAATATGGCGGCGTTCCCGTCCCCAGTCGACCATCCCGCCGATCCAGTGCGGAGCCAGATCAAAGGCCAGCGCCGTGCTTCTTCCTTTACCGGCTTTCGCCCGGACACAAAGAGGGATGGGATCTTCGTCAAAACGGCAATCCGTCCGTTCTCCTTGGCGGCGGATGTGCAGCTTCTTTCCCCAAAGGCAGACTTGACTGTCCTTGCGAGGAAGAAAAGCATTGTAACCTCCGATTAGCGGGGGACGCTCCCAATCGAGTCCCGAATTCAGGGCTTGCGCAGGATCATCCGGAAAGACCAAGATACCTTGATCGTAATTGATCCTGTCATCAACTTCCAGCAAATGTACCGGCAGCAAATCCTCAAGAGGGGATTGGAGATATTCTCCGTTAAGACCCCTGAAAGACTCCCAGCCGCCGATCATCAGCAGGGCGCCGCCGTTGCGGATCGCCCGGTTCAGCCGGCGGAGTTGTTCATTGTCAAAGCGTTCCCGCGGATAATCTGAGAGGATCACAAGATCATAATCCTGAAAATCCAGTTCCGCAGGGAAATGCAGAGCGGAAGGAACATAATCCAGGTCATACCCGGCATGAACGATAATGGTCGCAAGATAGATCGCGGCTAAATGAATATCGTCATCGCCGCAGAACAGGATCCGGGCAGCACCGTTTTGCGAGAACTGGCGCAGAATGTTGGTTTCCAAAACAACTCCTTAAAAAAAAGACGCAGAAACTGCGTCTTTGAATTCCGGCTAAAAGAGCGATTTATAGTTGTTCACGGAATAGAAGCGGAAGGAGATCTCCCGGATATATTCCAATGCTCCGCCTTGCTTGACCCCTTCGACCAGAGAAGCGATCTGTTCCTGGGATTTGTAAGCCAGGATGGCATCAAGCTTTTTCTGGAAGACTTCGGCATCGGCTTCGAATTTCAGATTGGGCTCGGAGGGAAAATCACAGTATACGCCGAATTCATAAGCCATGGGAGTTTCTGCGGGTCCGCCGAGTTCCGGCCAGATATTACCGCCGGCATGGAACATGGAGATCAGGACTTCCTGGTAAACGATTTTATGGTCAGGATGCAGATCGGCACCCGTCGGAAGGAAAATTCGGGTCGGCCTGACCTTGCGGATAAAATAGGTAAACGCGTTTTGCAGTCCCGTATAACCTTCAATGGCAGGATCTCCCGTCTTTGCTTTGCGGCGACCAACATAGGATGTAGTATCGCAGTCGGGGAAATTTGCAAAGAAAATATGATCGTCATCCAGTCCGATGATCTTAAAGGAATCGACCGTTTCCTTCTGCCGGATCTGGCCGATAGTATGTTCCTGTTCAAGATGACAGTAACCCATACCGCCGTCGGTGCTGACCAGAGCATAGACATCAATACCGGCCTCAATGGCTGAACGCATGGTAATACCGGCGCCAAGAACGATATCATCATCATGCGGACCGATAAACAGCCAGCGTTCGTTCTCCTTCCAGTCCGGGAATAAATCTTTCAGTTTGCTGTACGTTTTTACGTCTTTGTCTGTTCGGCGTAAAAATTTCATGTTCTCTCCTTCTGTTATTGTTAGGCCAAAACTGTTTAATCCAGGATATTAAAATATCTATTTAATTTGCACAATTTTTCGGCGTTTTTCAATGAATATTTTCAAAATTCTATCCGCAAATTACGCTAACTGCACATGAAAAAACGGAATTCCGGATCGGAATATCATTGAAACAATGAACATAAAACAAGTAAAAACAGAAATATATAAGCAATTAATATCCGATTCGATCCCTGCGTCAAAATTTCCGGCAGCTTTTGGATAAAGACCTTTGCAGCCTCATGGAAAACCGAAAAAATCCGGATCAGATTTCATTAGCTTGCAATTCCGACTTTTTCCCGCTAAATTTTATGGATGTAGTTTAAACGGGAAATATCGCTCAAGGAAAGGATATAGTATGAGTAAAGGTGTAACCCCGCAATCCCGGGACTATGCAAAATGGTATACGGATGTCGTTCAAAAAGCCGAGTTGGCAGATTATTCTCCGGTGAAAGGTTGTATGGTAATACGTCCCTATGGATACGCTTTGTGGGAAAATATCAAGAACACTCTTGACGCGATGTTCAAGGCAAGCGGGCATGTGAACGCTTATTTTCCCATGCTGATCCCCGAAAGTTTTCTCAAAAAAGAGGCCGAACATATTGAGGGTTTTGCTCCGGAACTCGCGGTGGTCACGCATGGCGGCGGAAAAAAACTCGAAGAGCCGCTGGTAATACGTCCTACTTCCGAGACCATCATCTGGTCCATGTATAAAAAGTGGATCAATTCCTATCGCGATTTGCCTTTACTGATCAACCAATGGGCTAACGTAGTCCGCTGGGAAATGCGGACCCGCCTTTTTCTCCGGACAACGGAGTTCCTATGGCAGGAAGGGCATACCGCCCATGCAACGGAAAAGGAAGCTCTGGAAGAAGCCAATAAAATGATCGCTGTCTACCGCGATTTTGCCGAACAGTACATGGCCATGCCGGTCCTTGTCGGAAAAAAGACGGAAAACGAAAAATTCGCCGGTGCCGTGGATACCTATACCATTGAAGCCATGATGGGAGATAAACGCGCTCTGCAGTCGGGTACCAGCCACTATCTGGGACAGAATTTTGCAAAAGCCTTCGATGTGACCTTTCAGAATGAAAATAACGAACTCGAATATGTATATGCTTCCAGCTGGGGCGTCAGCACCCGCCTGGTCGGCGCACTGATCATGAGCCACGGCGACGATAAAGGACTCATCCTTCCGCCGCGCCTTGCGCCCTATCAGGTTGTGATCGTTCCCATCTACCGCGACGAGGAAGGACGCTCTGCGGTTTTATCCTATATTGCTACAATCACCGAAAGTCTGGAAAAGAACGCTGTCCGCGTTCATGTGGATCAACGCGATACTGTATCTCCGGGATTCAAGTTCAATGACTGGGAAATGAAGGGCGTTCCCCTGCGCCTGGAAATCGGTCCGCGAGACGTGGAAAAAGAAGACGTGGTTTTGGCTCGCCGCGATAACGGCGAAAAGAAAACACTCAGTAAAAATGCTTTTCTATCCACCGCAGCAGCGCTGCTTGATACGATTCAGCAGGAAATGTTCCTGAACCGCAGAAAATTCCGCGAACAGAATACGTTTGATATCGGCAGTTACGATGAACTGAAGGATGTGGTTGAAAAAGGTGGATTTGCACGTGCTTACTGGGACGGCAGCGGTGAAGATGAAAAACAGATCCAGGAAGAGACCAAGGCAAGCATCCGCTGCATTCCCTTTGAACAAGACGGTTCCGAGGGCAAGTGCTTTTATACGGGCCGTATGACAAAACAACAGGTGGTCCTGGCTAAAGCCTATTGATCCCTGTCCCGATCCTTACGATGCAAAATACAACGGCGATCGTTTTAAAAATGAAAGCGCAGGGTGAAAGTTCATCTCTCATCCATGTTTATTCCCGGGAATTCGGGAAACTCATTCTTATTGCCAAAGGAGCGCGCGGACCGAAAAGCGGCTTCCGGGGATTGCTGGAACCTTTTTCCTTGCTCAATATCCATTATAATGAAAAAAAGGGCCGGGCTTATCACTTTCTTTCGCATGCCGAATACCTGGATCCCTTCACACATCTAAAGACGAACCCTCGGGCGGTCCTGTATGGCTCGGTACTTCTGGAGATCCTGTATAAGATCCCGGATACACAGACAGACCCGGCGCTTTTTGACTTGTTGCGCGATGTACTGACTGCCGTCAATCGAGGTTCTGACGCCGTTAATATGCATGCATTTTTTATTCTGCACTACCTGCGTCTTGAAGGATTGATGCTGGATCCCGAACATTGCTTCCAATGCGGGAAAGTTCCCGATAAAGCCTGTTTTCTTCCGCATTCCGGGCAAATCCTTTGTGAAAATTGTTCTCAGGGATACGCACCCGTCTGGGAACTTCCGGCGACACTTTTGTCTTTATTGATCATGATGATGAATGAAAATATCGCCCGCATCGCGCAGTTGAGAGAGACAACGGCAGATGTTACACTGCTGAACCGTCTGCTATGGAATACGCTTGCAAGCCGTTTTGAAAATTGCCGAACCTTAAGATCCGTTGATATTTTACGAAAGGTATTATGAACTACTATCGTTTTCAATTCCGCCGGACAATGACACCCGGCATCCGTTTTTTACTGATCAGCAATGTACTGATCTTTTTAATCGGAATGCTGCTGCCGCAATTGAACCGCTATATGATCGTATACGGAGGCCTGGTCCCCGAATTATTCCTTGGCCGCCTGTTCCTCTGGCAACCCCTGAGCTATATGTTCCTGCACGGCGGTTTTATGCATATCTTTTTCAATATGTTCGCTCTTTGGATGTTTGGCAGCGAACTGGAACGGCAGTGGGGTACGCCTTTTTTTCTTAAATACTATTTCATCAGCGGTATAGGCGCCGGAATCCTGTCCGCCGTTATTCAGCCCGCTTCCGCTATTCCCATTATCGGCGCATCCGGCGCAATCTATGGTATTTTACTGGGATTTGCCATTATGTATCCTAACCGGGTTGTGTATATCAATTTTCTTTTTCCCATGAAAGTGAAGTATCTGGTCATGCTCTTTGCTGCCATCGAGTTGCTGGCTTCCATGGGGGGAGCAGGGATAAGGGACGGTGTGGCGCATATTACCCATCTTTCGGGAATGGCATTCGGATACCTGTATCTGCTCTGGAATCAGCAACGCAGAAAGATAAGCAAATATATCAACTTCGATTTTTTTAAACGTGACCGCAACAGCAAAGACTTTACCCGTCCGCCCGCTAAAACGCCGAAAGAGGAAGAGAAGGAATTGGAGGATCTCATGGACAGGATCGCCGAGCACGGTTATGACAGCCTGAGCGACAAAGAAAAAATACGCCTGCTGGAGCTTAGCGGTAAATATCCGAAGCACCGTTCCTGATACAAAATGTGAAATGATTCTCCTCGTTTAGCGGCGGGAAAGAATGACCGGGAAACGGGATTCTCCGCTTATATTCACACGGTACCGATAATCGGGGATAAAAGCGATAAACAGGGTGCAAATCGTTATTTAACAAATATTAATCTGAAATCTTCTTTTTTTTTCAGGAAACTTCGCGTAAGTTCAGATAAATTATTGAGGAAAATTATGACAGACAATCAAGATATCACGCGTATTCCCCCGCAATCCATTGATTCCGAAAAAGCGGTACTGGGTTCAATGATGCAGGAAGATGCCGCCGCCGGCAAGGCGCTCGAGATCCTTTCGGAACCTTGCTTTTATCTGGATGCGCACAAATATATTTTTCGCGCCATGGCAAAACTGGACGAAGAACATAAGCCCATCGACCAGCTTTCCGTTACCGAACAGCTGTCCCAGATGAAATTATTGGAGGAGGTGGGGGGTCCTGCCGTGATCGCCGATCTGATCAATCGTGTACCCTCTGCGGCCAATATCGAATACTATTCCAATATTGTGCGCGAAAAATATATTCTGCGGACAATCATTAAGACCTCCAACGAAATGATCGACAAGGCTTTTTCCGAGAATGAGGAAACGGATATTATTCTTGACAACGCCCAGCAGTTGATCTTCCAACTGCGCGAAAACAGTATCTCCCGGGATTTTATCGATATCAAGAGTATCCTTCACCCGGCAGTCGAGCAAATCGAGAGCCTTTCGCAGCATCATGGCGATGTGATCGGCATTCCCTCGGGATTTACGCGTTTTGACAGTATAACGAACGGGTTTCAGAAATCGGACCTGGTCATTATCGCCGGCCGTCCCTCCATGGGAAAAACTGCGCTGGCGCTGTCAATGCTCCGCAACATGGCGGTCGATCACGGCGTACATGCAGGATTCTTCTCTCTGGAAATGTCGCAGGAAGGTATTGCGAACCGGCTTTTGAGCATGGAAAGTGCGATCGACCATCAGAAACTGCGCCGCGGAAAGATCCCCTCCAGTCTCTGGCAGAACCTTATTGCCGCCGCCGCCAAGATCAATGACGCACACATGCATTTTGATTTCACCCCGAATTTGAATGTATTGGATATGCGCAGCCGTGCTCGGCGCCTAAAAAGCCGTGTCGGGAAACTGGATATTATTTTTGTAGACTACCTTCAGATTGCTAAAGCCAATATCGGCCGTAACGACAGCCGTCAGCAGGAAGTCGCAATGATCAGTCAACAGTTGAAAGCGCTTGCCAAGGAAATGAATCTCCCCGTAGTGGCACTGTCCCAGCTGAGCCGTGCTCCGGAGCAGCGGGGGAAGGACAGCGAGCCCAAGCTTTCCGATCTGCGGGATTCGGGAGCCATCGAGCAGGATGCGGATTTGGTCATGTTCATACACCGAAAACACTATTATTCCAAAGATGCCGGGGATGAGGGAAAGGCCGAGATCATTATTGCCAAGCACCGAAACGGACCCACCGGAACGGTACCGCTGACATTCAGGGACAATATTGTACGCTTTTTTGAGGCACCTTTTGAAAATTATGCCGAAGAAGCGGAAGAACAGGCTTTCTAGAGATCTATCATGGCGGATGTCAAAGAAACATATCCTCAGGAATTTGAAACCCTGATCGGAATTATCCGCAGCTATAATCATAATTGTGAAGCGGATATCCCTTTATTATGGAAAGCTTTTAAATTTGCCAGGGAAGCCCATAAAGATCAGTACCGGCAATCCGGTGAACCGTATTTCGAACATCTTTACCATACCGCCTTTATTCTTGCCGATATGCTCAAAATGGATACGGCTACCATTTGTGCGGGACTACTGCACGATACGCTTGAAGATACAAATATATCCGAAGAAACGCTTTCCAACGAGTTTTCGCCGCTCATATCTCGTTTTGTCAAAGGTGTTACAAAGATCGGCGGTATCAAGTTCCAAAGCGAAGAGCAGCAGCAGGCGCAGAATTTCCGTAAAATGCTCCTCAGCGTTTCGGAAGATATTCGCGTAGTTCTGATCAAATTGGCGGACCGTTTGCACAACATGCGCACGCTTTACGCTCTGCCGGAAAAGAAACGCCGGCGCATTGCCCTCGAAACGCGCGAAGTTTACGCTCCGCTGGCGCACCGTCTGGGGATCAATACCATTAAAAGCGAGATGGAAGACCTTTCGCTGAAATATTTGGATCCCGAAGTGTATGCCGAAATGAACGAAAAGATCACGGCAAAACAAAAGCAGACGCAGAAAGATATTGATGTTTTTACTGATGAGATAAAGAAATACCTTGCAGGAGAAAATATAAAGGCCCGGGTATTCGGGCGAATTAAAAATTATTATTCCATATATAATAAAATGATCCGGCAAAACCGGCCGCTGGAAGAGATCTTCGATATTCTGGCTATCCGGATAATCGTGGAATCTGTTACCCAGTGTTATGCGGCCCTGGGTATTGTCCATCAGCGGTATACACCGATCACCGAGCGTTTCCGGGATTTTATCGCGACTCCCAAATCCAACGGCTATCAATCCGTGCATACCACCGTGATCGCTCCCAACGGTAACCCCATCGAGATCCAAATCCGCACACAGGAAATGGATAATACTGCAGAAGTCGGTATTGCGGCACATTGGATCTACAAGGAAGCGGGGAAGCCTGATGAGCTTGATAAGAATATCAAATGGCTCCGGGAAATGGTCGAAGGTCTGAAGGATGAAACTAGGGATGACGAGGATTTTCTCCATGCGCTCAAGATTGACCTGTACCGCGACGAGATCTTTGTTTTTACACCGAAGGGCGATCTGATCAAACTGCCGGTAGGTGCAACCGCGCTGGATTTTGCCTTTGCCGTCCATACTGAAGTCGGTTACCGCTGTATCGGAGCCAAAGTTAACGGAAAGATCGTTTCGTTGAATGCAAAGTTATCCAGCGGCGACCGTATTGAGATCATTACTTCCAACAATGACAATGTCAGTTATAACTGGCTGCGCTTTGTTACTACCAGCAGAGCGCAAAGCCGTATCCGGAAGTGGCTGCAGCGTTATGAATTTGAACAAAGCATCCGGCTGGGAGAAGAGATCCTTGAAAAAGAAATGCGCAAAGCCAAACTCAGCGATAAGATCAAGGATGTAAAAAGCAAATACGATGCTTTGGGTTTTGAAACACTGAATCTTTTTTATCAGGCTATCGGAAAAGGCGACATTACCGTACGCAATATTATTCAGGAACTGTATCAGAAAGAAGAAGAAAAAACACCGCTTAGCGAAGAACCCAAACTGAAGCAGTTTCGTTCCACGAACGGGATCAGCGTCAGCGGCTATGAAAACATGCTGGTTCAGCTTGCCAAATGCTGCAATCCTATTCCCGGTGACAAAATTATCGGTTTTATTACGCGGGGCAGAGGCATTACCGTACACCGGCATGATTGCCCCAATATTCCGAACCTGGAAGAAGAAAAAGACCGTTTTATTGACGTTAAATGGCAGGTAAAGGCAGGTCGCACCTTCGTAACGCGGATCAATATCATCGGTGAGGATCGCAGCAATCTTATTTATGACGTTTCTCAGGTCATTCACGATCTGCATACCAATATGCTGGGCATCAATTTCACCGTTGAGGGAAAACTGGCACGCGGACAAGTTGCTGTAATGGTCGAGAGCCTCCGGCATGCCGAAAATATTATTCAAAAATTAAAAAGGGTCAGTGGTGTACTCACTGTTGACAGAACCTGAAAGGAGAACTGGATGGAAAAGAAAACGCTGACAAAGAAAGACGTTGCCAAACATGTTCGGGCGAATTCCGGTTTGCGGATCTATGAAACTGAAAAATATATGGACGAGATCTTTCAGGCAATGACGGAACTGCTCATGGATGATTCGGCAGAACGGGTCCGAATTGAAATCCGGAATTTCGGGGTCTTTGAGGTCAAAAATGCAAAAGCCAAGCCGCAGGCAAGGAATCCAAAGACCAACGAGATCATCTATGTTCCGCCACGGAAAAAGATTCATTTTAAAGCCGGCAAGATCCTGAAGGATTTTCTTTCCAGGGCGCGTGTTTAGCAGGACGAAGAACAAGATGAT
>JAQULT010000021.1:0-11909 GCA_028718545.1 Fidelibacterota bacterium
TTGATCGGATATGACGGATATTCAAATTGCACCCTTTGGGGATGCTTCTGGGATACCGAGACCTCCGGTCTGGACAGCTCGGCGGGAGGCCTTGGCCTCAGTACGGCGGAAATGAAAACACCGTCCACCTATGCGGATGCGGGATGGAACTTTGTCCATTCCTGGGATATGGACGGAATAGGCAATGAAGGATATCCATACTTGAAACATCTCAACGATCCGCCGCAAGCAAAAACTCCTGCTGGCAGCGGATCGGCGCAGGATCCTTTCCGGATCGGCGACCTGGAAGAACTCTGCTGGATCGCAGAAAATCCGGATCACTGGGATAAGCATTACATACAGACCGCCGATATTGACGCCATCCGGACTGCCGCAATCCCCCGGGGCTTTCTGCCGATCGGGGAACGTTATGACGAATTTACCGGAATTTATGACGGTCAAGGACATACGATCGATAAGCTTTTTATTGAACAAACAAGTGATCACATCGGTCTTTTCGGTGCTGCTAGCGGAGCCACCCTGAAAAATCTGACGCTAAGAAACTTCGATTTTTACGGGGACGGTCATATCGGAGGATTGGCGGGTTACATTACGTTGTCAACCGTCAGTCATTGTTTTTGCAGCGGAAATATCTTAGGTACCTATAATTATTCCGGCGGCCTGGCAGGAGGTGTGACGGCATCTGTCCTGCAGTATTGCGGAACGGAAGGCACGCTTACCGGTACAAGTTACTGCGGCGGGCTCACGGGACAGATCTATTCGAACAGTTCGATCCTGAATTGCTACAGCCGGATGTCCGTTAACGGTACGGCGCGTGTCGGCGGACTGATCGGGGATATGGGTTACACCACGGTGGTTGACGATTGTTTCAGTACCGGAAGCGTGAGCGGCAATTCCGATGTCGGAGGACTTGTGGGCCGTCCTTTCGTGGTAGCTCCCGCCCAAAATTTCTGGGACATAGAGAGCTCCGGCCAAAGCACGTCGGGAGGCGGGACGGGCAAAAGCACGGCGGAAATGAAAACGATGGCAACTTATACCGATGCCGGCTGGGATTTTACGAACATCTGGGGCATAAGAACAGAGCTCAATGACGGCTATCCCCATCTGTTCTGGCAATACCCGGTCCCCAGGATCTCCGATGTTCGGGTCATGGACATCGCCGCTTTCGGCGCCGGCGTTGAGATCGATATCAGCTACGCCGGGAACCCGGCAGTTTACCAGTACGGGGTTTGCTGGGACACGAGCGCCCATCCGGATCTTTTGAACAGCCATACGGCAGAAGGCACTCTCGATTCCGCCGGGACCTATCCTTCAGTCATGAGCGGTTTATTAAAAAGTACACGCTATCATGTCCGGGCTTACGCGATCAACGCGCTTGATACAAGCTACAGTCAAGGTATCGATTTTATGACCCTGCCCTGTGATCCCGTCGTGCCCGCATCGGGAAGCGGTACCGCTGAGGATCCCTATACGGTATCCTCCCTGGAAAACCTGTACTGGATCGCTTCCGATCCCGGGCGTTGGAGCCTGCATTACATCCAGACAGCCGATATCGACGCCTCTGAAACCGCAAACTGGGATGACGGGGACGGCGGGGATCCGGAAGGCTGGAGCCCCATCGGGAACTGGACGACAAAATTCAGCGGTTCCTACCGCGGAGAAGGGCATCTCATTGAAAATCTGTATCTCAACCGTCCCAATAGCAGTTATCTCGGCCTTTTCGGAGCTTTACAATCAGCCATTATCCGTGATCTGGGAGTGAAAAATGTCCGGTTTACCGGAGAATATGAAATTGGCGGTCTCGCCGGATATGCATCGTCCTCAAGCATCAGCAGCTCTTATAGCACCGGTGATATCCTCGGAGCCACCAATCTGGGAGGTTTGATATCCGATGCTGTCTCGAGCACAACGATCAGCGACTGTTACAGCAAGGTTTCCGTATCTCAACAGCCCAATCAGGGCGGCGGTTTTGTCGGAGGACTTCTGGCATATACTTTGAATGCTGCCCTCAGCAATTGTTACAGTATGGGCAGGATCACGGCACATTATACCACCAATGCCGGGGGGCTGCTTGGATACGGCGGCAGCACCTCCGTTGAGAATTCTTTCTGGGATACCCAAACAACGGGATATGCCGTATCGGCAGGCGGACAGGGCAAAACTTCTGCAGAAATGAAAATCACGGGTACGTATATCAACTGGGATTTTTCGGATATCTGGGGCATGTCGGCTTCTTTCAATGAGGGCTACCCTTTTCTTTTATGGGAAGCGCCGCTGCGTCCGCCGGTCGTCAGTACTGACAGTATTGAAACCGTGACAGAGTCCGGGGCTTCGGTGCATTTTACGGTTTCCGATCCGGGTTTCCCCGAAGCATTGGATTGCGGACTCTGCTGGAATCTGTCCGGAGACTTCGGTTTGCAGGATTTCTTTACATCGCTGGGGGCGATCGATACTGCAACATCGTTTAGGGCAGCGATCGACTCTCTGTCGGCAAATACCCCTTATTTTGTCCGTGCCTATGCGCTGAATAATGTCGGTATCGTATACGGAGAGGTGCTTTCCTTCCGCACGCTAGGCCGTCCTTCGCTGGCGGGGATTACCTTGTTGTCCTTCGATTCCACGACGGTATCGGTCCGGGCAACGCTGACAGCTCCGGGAAATCCTTCTCCGTTTCAGCACGGATTTTGCTGGAGCAGCAGCGGGATCCCCACGATCGAAGATGAAACCATCGAATTGGGTCCGATCGATTCATCGGGAACCTTCGCTTCCGATATCGGCGGATTGGATCAAAACACCCGTTACCATATACGCGCCTATTCAAGCAACGTACTGGAGACCGTTTACAGTGATACGATCTCGTTCACGACGCTTGAAACCGCTGTCGCCGGAATTCCGCGGGAGTACGTGCTATTGCAGAATTATCCGAATCCTTTCAATCCCCTGACGACCCTGAGCTACGGATTGCCGGAATATGCAAATGTCGAGATTGCGATCTACGATCTTCTGGGCAGAAAAGTCCGGGACTGGCAATTCGAGAATCAGGCTCCCGGATGGCATAAAATAAGCTGGGACGGCAGCGACCGGAACGCTCACCGCCTTTCAAGCGGTATTTACATTTTCTGCATGAAAAGCGGCAATGTGCTCATCAGGCGAAAAATGCTGTTCATGAAATAAGCAGAACTTTTCCTTTATATATAAACAAAAGTCCCGGGCAGGCGGTTCTTTATGCAATGATCGAATTGTTCCTGGCATTTGAAAGCGGAGATCATTATTTTCCTTTTTAAATTAACGGATACCGATGATGAAATTCCAACAAGCTTTTACGGTCCGCATCTACGAATGCAAGGCTGACGGCAAACTGAAGGTCTCCGCTTTGCTTGACTACATGCAGGAAATTGCCGGATTACACACGATCGAGCTCAAGATCACGATCCCGGACCTGTTTCCCCGGGGACTGACCTGGATGCTGTCGCGTTATCACATTGTGATCGACCGTGCACCGGTTTACGGCGATACGGTAAGCATGCAAACCTGGGTTTCGGAGCATTGCGGCATGTTCTCTATCCGTGAATACCGGCTATCGGATACTGCGGGTCAATCCCTGGCAAGGGCGACCTCCAGCTGGGTTCTGTACGACATCCATCAGAAAAAAACCGTCGCAGTCGCGGAAGCCCTGCCCCTGGATGTGCTGCTTCCGGAACGTGCCGTGAAAGATGACTTTGCCTCTCTGCCGCTCCCGGAGCGCTGCGATTCCGAACAGAGAATCCGGGTCCGCATGCACGATCTGGACATCAACCGGCACGTGAACAACCGCTTTATTGCGGAGTGGGCGCTGGAGGCAGTGGATCCCGGATTGATCCGGGAGCATACTTTAAGATCCATGGAGATCAGTTTCAAGGGGCAGGCTTTTTACGGGGATTCTATTCTGTCCCGCTGCAAGATCGAAGAAGACCGGGGACAGCTGCAGATCCTGCATCACCTGATCACTGAAGAAAAACAGCGCAGTATCGCCCTCTTGCGCAGCCGTTGGGAAGGTACGAAGGATTGAGAGAAAATCCCCTATTTCAATTTGAATTTCCCTGAATTACTGTTATATTTTCCTGTGAATATGGGGAGGAATAAAAAATGAAAACAGGAAAAAAACTGCTTATCGCCGGACTGATCCTCAGCGCCCTGGGGATCGCCACCAAATTTCTTCTGGACCGCATTCTGCTGAAAAAACCGGACCTGGATTTTGACGACGAGCTGGAGCTGGAAGATCTTGAAGAGCCCAAATCCAAGAAGGATCAATAATGCGCTTTTTTATTTCTGCGGATATTGAGGGCGTAACCGGGATCAACAACTGGGACGAAACCAATAAAAGCCATCCCGATTATGCGGAATTCCGCAAGCAAATGACCCGGGAAGTCCTTGCGGCCTGTGAAGGCGCGCTGGCTGCAGGAGCAAAGGAGATCGTCATTAAGGACGCGCATGATTCCGGCCGGAACATCATTGCTTCCGAACTTCCGAGAGAGGCGCAATTGATCCGTTCCTGGAGCCGTCATCCTTACTCCATGGTATGGGGCATCGAAGAGGGTTTTGACGCCGCCGCCTTTATCGGCTACCACTCCCCTTCCGCTTCGGGCGACAATCCCCTTTCGCATACCATGTCCTCGAACCTGGTTTCCGAAATGCAGCTGAACGGCGAACTCTGTTCGGAATTTCTTCTGCATGCGATAGTCGCACGTTCCCATCAGGTTCCCGTGGTCTTCTGTTCCGGTGATGCGGGCTTATGCAAACGCGTTAAAGCGAACGATCCCCTGATCGAGACCGTTTCCACCAACCGGGGTGTCGGGAATGCCACCTGGGCCATTCATCCGGACCTGGCCGTGGAAAAGATCCGCGCCGGCGTCGAGAAGGCCCTTCACAAGGACCTGAAGCAGTATGTGCTGAAGATCCCGCAGCATTTCATTTTAGATGTCCGCTACACCCGGCACGCTTCCGCTTACCGTTCTTCCCATTATCCGGGCGCGAAACTACTCAGTCCCACAACGGTCCGTTTTGAATGTGACAGCATTCTGGATGTCATGCGCTATATTTTGTTCTGTGTCTGATCAACATAAAAAAATGTATTTCCCCCTTCATCTGAATGGGGTTTTTTATTTGCGACGATATTCTTATACCGGGGATCTGTTTTCATGCCCGAAGGGAAAACGTATCTGTGATCATGTGTTAATGGGAAATATAATTAAATTGTATTTTCCCTCCCTTCCCCCTATTTTTAAGCATTGAAATTATTGCAGATTAATAACATAAACCTCCCGTTTTTATCAGAGGTTTGTATCGTTCCGAGGATGCCCGCTGGGACTGCTCTTTTTCAACTTTGACAGGCCCAAAAAAAGACCCCTCGTTTTTGAAGGGTCTTGCTCGTACCGAGGGCGGGAATCGAACCCGCAAGGACCGAAGCCCGGGGGATTTTGAGTCCCCTGCGTCTACCAGTTTCACCACCTCGGCAGTGCAGTTGTGATTTTCCTGATTAATCGAAACAAAGTCAAGCAAAAACTTTATTAAATAAGGACCGGAAAACGATGAAAGTCAAGTTCAAACGTCTTTCCCCGCTGGCAAAGCTCCCCTTCAGACAGCACGCATACGACGCCGGCTACGATGTCATTTCCATCGAAGAAAAAGTCATTCCTGCCGGGAAATGGGCGCTGGTACGGACCGGCCTGGCAGTGGAACTGCCGGAAGAAATGGAGTTGCAGGTGCGCTCCCGCAGCGGACTGGCTTTAAAGCAGGGCGTTTTTTGCCTGAACGCACCCGGCACAGTGGATGCCGGTTATCGAAACGAGATCGGGGTGATCCTGGCCAATCTTGGCGACAGCGATTTCTTCATTCATCCCGGTGACCGGATCGCGCAATTTATTTTTCAGACCCCGAAACATCCCGAAATTTTGGAGGTTGAAGAACTGAGCAAATCCGACCGCGGTCTGGGCGGATTCGGAAGTACCGGACTGAAATAAGGGAGTAAACCATGAAAAAGATCATTCTGTTGATGGGCATTCTGCTGTTTCTGGCATCCTGCGAAGAGCAGTGCGTCAATAGGGAAACGGAAGATTCGGCGCTTTATTTCAGCGAAGCGTCCGCTGCCCCCAAACGCATGATGGGTGCCGGCGATGCGGCAGACTATAACAGTGAACAAAAGATCATCCGCAACGCTTATCTTGAATACGAGGTCCGACAGTTGGACAGTTCCCTTGCCCGTATCAACCGGCTTCTCCGGGAACAGGGGGCCTATATCCAGAGCGAAAATCAGTATCAAAGCGGAAACCGGCTTTATTATTCCCTGACGCTCCGTGTTCCGGCAGCGCACTTTGACATTTTTCTTGAGAAGGTCCTGAAGGACGGAAACATCCGGCGACTGAATGAAAAGAACATCAATTCCCGGGATGTGACGGAGCAGTTCATCGATATCGAAGCACGGCTTGGAACCCAACGGCAGGCACTGCAACGTTACCGGGAATTGCTGGAAAAGGCGGAAACGGTCAGCGATATGATTGCGGTGGAAGAAAATATCCGGCGGCTGCAGGCGGAGATCGAATCGCAGGAACAACGCCTGCAATACCTCTCCCGTCAGGTCGAAATGAGCGAGGTGCGGATCAGTATCTATGAGACCCTGTCACAAGATTATATTCCGGATAAATCCAACGCCTTCGGCCCGCTCTTATTCAGAGCCCTGCATGCGGGCTGGCGCGGCGTGGTAGCGGTATTTTTTTGGATGATAAGACTCTGGCCCTTCTGGCTGCTATTATTGATCCTGCTGCTTAAAATAAAAATTACCCCGAAGAAGAACGGATAGATCATGAAGATTCTTATCCTTTGCACCGGCAACTCCTGCCGCAGCCAGATGGCGCACGGTTTCATGCAATCGTTTGATCCCCGGCTGGAGGTCTATTCCGCCGGCGTGTCCCCCGCTTACCGGGTCGCTCCCGAGGCCGTGGAGGTCATGGCGGAAAAAGGCATCGACATCAGCGGACAACGGCCGCACGATGTTCGGGAATACCTGGACGTATCCTTTGACTATGTGATCACGGTTTGCGATCATGCCAATGAAAACTGTCCTTTCTTCAGCGGGGAAGTAAAAAAGCGCCTGCATTTCCCTTTTCCGGATCCCTATCACGCCCGCGGCGGTCACGAGGCTGTCATGCGGGTTTACCGGGAGGTCCGTGACGCCATTGAAATAAAATTCAACGATCTTTATGAATATGAGATAAAGGCAAAATTATGAATTTTTCCGAACTTGTCAAGACCCGTGAAAGCGTCCGCAAATATCTGGACAAGCCCGTTGAGCGGGAAAAGATCGAACGTTGTCTGGAGGCGGCGCGGCTGGCACCGTCGGCGCACAACTCCCAGCCCTGGGAGTTTATCGTTGTGGAGGAACCCCTGCTGCGGGAAAAGGTGGCAAAAGCCACTTTTACGGAGCTCGTGCGCTTCAATCGCTTTGCCCTGAACGCACCGGTGCTGGTCGTGATGCTATCCTGGATACCGTCCCTCTCGGTCCTGACCGGCAGCGCATTGAAGAAACGCCGTTTCAACCTGATCGATACCGGCATCTGCGCCGAGCATTTTTGTCTGCAGGCGGCGGAAGAGGGTTTGGGAAGCTGCATACTGGGGTGGTTCGATGCGCGAAAGATCGGAAAACTTTTAAATATCCCCTTCCCGAAAAAGCCGGTGCTTGTCATCACCCTGGGTTACTCCGCCCATTCCGCAATCCGGGAGAAAAAGCGGCGGAGTCTGGATGATATGCGCAAATATCTTTCCTGAATGCCCGATGGTTGATCTGTTGCGTAGCGTGAATTCCGGCTTTGCCGCCGGAGAAAGGTCTCCTGCCCTAAGAATGAAAACAGGTTTATGATTTGTGGTCCACGCTTGGCACTGAAGATCCAGGTAGAGATTCCCGCAAATTTTAAGGATTATTTGGAATCCGGGGTATTTGATCTATTTGAGTCAAATGAACAAAAATGAATTGAGTCAAATGAATAAAAATGAATTGAGTCAAATGAATAAAAACGAATTGAGTCAATTAAAAATGAATGATTTGAGTCAATTATATTAATCCCAATTGCGTCAATTGGCTCAATTCCTCAGGGAAGAAAATCCCTCCAGCCGGAACTATGAATTGACTGCAATGCAGTTCCGTCATGATAAATAAAATACGCTTCCACGCCCTGAAGGGATTCGACAAATGCCATTCCTTTTTCTTTACCCATAACAATGGCTGCTGTGGCCACGGCATCCGCCAGCATGCAATTATCCGCGATCACGCTCACGGAAGTCAGCTCATGCTCAATGGGATGCCCGGTCCCCGGATCGATCAGGTGCGAGTAACGCTTGCCTTCAAGCAAATAGTACTGCCGGTAATCCCCGGAGGTGGCACAGGCTTTATTGTTCAGGCTGATCACGGCAGAATATGCTTTAAAGGATTCCGGGGATGCAACAGCAACGCGCCAGGCTTTTCCTTCGCGCCTGCCCAGAACCCTGAGCTCTCCCCCGATCTCCACCAGAACATTTTCATATCCCCGGCGCTGCAGCGCTTCCGTCAGCCGATCCACGCCGTAACCTTTTGCGATCGCCGAATAGTCCAGTTCCAGAAAGGGATCGCTTTTCTGCAGGGCGTTCCCATGGATTTTCAGTTTATTGAATCCCACATGTTGCAGGGCGGCGGCAAGTGTGTCGGGATGCGGTGCTTCCACTGCGCCGTCATCGCCGAAGCCCCAAAGCCGAACCAGCCGGGAAACCGTGGGATCGAAGGCAGCCCCGGATCCGCGGTAAATTTGATCCGCTGTCCGGGTGACTTCCATGAACGCCGCGGAAACCGGAAAGAAATCCTGCCCGCGATAGCGGTTAAAAGCAGCGATCTCACTGTTCTTGTCATAGCGGTTCAGGCTTCTGTTGACGGCAGTCAATACGGAATCGATCGTGTTTGGGATCTCAGCCTGCTTATGCGGGTCTGTTTTTCCGGCGATCTTGACAGTATAAAATGTTCCCATGGTCTGACCGCGGAACACGAGCAGAGGTTCTGCAGAACAGGCAGCAAGCAGAACTAAAGCAAACAGACAGTACAGGCCGAAAGGGAATAAGCATGTTTTTTTTATTCGCATCTGTGCTCCGGTAAAATAAGCGTTATAAGATTAAACGTTGAAATTTACAAATATTTTTCGCATTTTCAAGTTTGTTAGGATATAAGGAGTGTAAATGTTCAAGAAACTTTCACATTACTTTCTGTTTCTTATTATAGGAGTGACATTTTTAATGCATTCATGCGAAAAACCGGCTTTAAAGTACAAAGCCCTTGAAGAGATCATGCAGGACGCCGTTGCCGATTCGGCGTGGCCGGGCTGCGTTTTACTGATCGGCCGGGGAGACAGTATCGTCTTCTGGGAGGCTGCCGGCTACACCACTTATGCGCAGACACAGGAGATCCGAAAGGATGATATTTTTGATCTGGCCTCCGTTTCCAAGGTTATCGGCACCACTTCCGCGCTCATGAAACTGTATGAATCCGGACAGATCAGCCTCGATGACCGCGCGGTTCATTATATCCCGCAACTGCGCGGTCCCGATGCACTGCGGACAGCCCAGAAAAAGCAGATCAGCATCCGGCATTTGCTGACCCACACGGCAGGCTTTGAGCCCTTCCGGCTCTTTTACCAAATGGATGTTCCGCAGAAAGCGCGCTGGGACAGCGTTTATCAGAGTCCCCTGCTGACAAAACCGGGGACAAGCACCGTTTATTCGGATATCGGCCTGATGCTGCTGGGGAAGATCGTAGAAGCCGTAAGGGGAGTCCCGCTGGATACATATCTGCAGCAAGCCCTGTTCGAGCCCCTGAAAATGTTCGATACCTTCTACAATCCGCCAATTGGATTGCGCGGACGTATTGTGCCTACCGAAATTGCTGCGGAACGGGGCGGACTGGTGCACGGCATCGTCCACGACGAGAATACCGTAAGTCTGGGCGGGGTTGCCGGTCATGCGGGCTTATTTTCCACGGCAGAGGATCTGAGCCGTTTTTGCCGCATGATGCTGAACGGCGGCGAACTGGATGGCGTCCGCATTTTCAAACCGGAAACCGTGCGGCAATTTACGACCCGGATCTCGCCGGAAAGTTCCCGCTGTCTGGGCTGGGACAGCCCGGAAGGCGAATCTTCCGGCGGCATTTACCTTTCTTCCGAAAGCTACGGCCATACCGGATTCACCGGAACTTCCCTGTGGATCGATCCTGTCAACGCGGTCTATGTCATTCTTCTGAGCAATGCCGTACACCCGGACCGTTCATGGAAGATGCCGAAATATTATGAGTGGCGGCAACTGCTGCATTCGGCAGCCTACGAGGAACTGGGGATTCGCAAACGGAATCCGGATCTTGTACTGAAAGAACGCTGGGCAAAAAAATTCGGGATCCCCGAAACCGTCCCGGGCTCCGCAAAGCGCGGGAAGCGCAATTAATCGTTGGGCTGACGCACATTTTTTCTTACATTTCATTTTGATATTTTTAATTATTCTTGTCGTTCCAAAGGAGTAAAACA
This sequence comes from Fidelibacterota bacterium, assembly GCA_028718545.1. GTDB lineage: Bacteria > Fidelibacterota > Fidelibacteria > Fidelibacterales > Fidelibacteraceae > M50B103. Next base: position 10,566 of record JAQULT010000021.1, read on the forward strand.
TGATCAATGTTATCTGGCTTGCCATGATCCTGATCGGTGTGGGAGTTGCCGCAATACGCTGCCTGGGCATTACCGTTACGCCGCTGGGAATCTATCTGGCACCGACGTTCGAGCCGCTCAGTCAGCTGACCAACGGAATTTTCGAATATGCCAAATTTGCCGTCGAATTGGCCATTGGACTGGTCGGCATCATGGCCCTGTGGCTGGGGATCATGAAGATCGCGGAAAAATCCGGACTGATCACGGTCATTGCGCGCGGTTTGCGTCCGGTAATGGTCCGTCTTTTTCCGGACATCCCGCCGGAACATCCGGCAATGGGTTCGACCATCATGGCGCTTTCAGCCACCATGCTTGGACTGGGGAATGCCTCCACACCGCTGGGCCTGAAAGCTTTCCAGGACATGCAGACCCTGAACAAGCATAAGGACATTGCCACCAATGCCCAGTGTACCTTTATGGCGCTGAGCACCTCAAGCGTTACCATTATCCCCGCGACCATTATCGGTATCCGTTCGGCAGCGGGTTCCAGCAATCCCACCGAGATCATTGCGCCGGTCATTGTCGCCACAGTGGTTTCCACAACGGTAGCTCTGATCATGACCAAGATCCTGCAACGCCTGCCGCGTTTCCAGGTCGAAAATTATATCGAAGAAAACACCGAGGAGGAGACGCATGAAGAATCTTAAGGGAAAGATCATTCTCTTCTCCATTCTCGGACTACTGATCGCCTGCTTTGCCCTTTTCTCCTTTGTCAGTGTCATGCAGGTTATCTCGGTCCTGGCAATTCCCCTGATCATTGTGATCATTCCGTTATACGGCTATTTCAAAGGCGTTAAAGTCTACGAGGTCTTCACGGACGGCGCCAAGGAAGGCTTTCAGGTCGCACTGCGCATCATTCCCTTTCTGGTCGCAATTTTTCTTGCGATCAGCGCCTTCCGTTCTTCCGGCGCCATGGACCTTTTAAGCTGGATACTTTCGCCGATCACCAGCCGCATCGGTATGCCGGGCGAAGTGATCCCCATGGCTTTGATGCGGCCCTTGTCCGGAAGCGGCGCATTGGGCATCATGTCCGAACTGATAAAAACCCACGGCGCGGATTCCTATATCGGGCGTCTGGTCTCCATCATGATGGGTTCCACCGAGACCACCTTTTACATTCTGGCGGTTTATTTCGGTTCCATCAATGTCAAGCAGACCCGTCATGCCCTCCCAGCCGCGCTCACGGCCGACCTGGCCGGTATCATTGCCTCCGTAGTGATCTGTCAGATCATTTTTGGATAAAAAAATAAAAGATACGCAACACAAATCCGCACCCGTTGATATTATCCGGGTGCGGATCTTTTT
>JAQULT010000021.1:12009-26857 GCA_028718545.1 Fidelibacterota bacterium
GGAATGCAGAAGCGTGCTCAAACCGTTCATTAACGCAGTCTTGTCTTCCCCGGGTTCGGCTTCTGTGTCAATCATGAGATACAATTGCTCCAGCTCCCGCATCTTTGCTTCAGTGTCCGTTACACTGTCCAGGACATTTACAATTCTGTCAAAGATCCCTTTGTATTCTTCAATGATCCCGATACTGTCGCTGAGAGCATCGAGGATCGCTGCGTTCATTGCCGGTTTTGCGAATACGCCGGGCGAGGCCAGCAGTTCTATCACATAACGCGGGAAAGTATTAGCGCCGCCGGGTCCGATGATCGCGTTCAGGGAGGGAACCGGAGTATTACATAGGCAGTTGTCCGTAATTGTCATGCCTTCCTCCAGTGTCAGTCTTCTTTCCGCGCCTTCCGCTGCCAAGTCCCGGTAGACCAGCATCAGCGCCTCATTGTGTGCCAGGCCGACGCCGTCAAATTCCCGGCGCAGCTGTTCCAGACGGCTCGTTTCATTCCCGGATACCTGTCCGCAGGAGCTCAGTCCAAGGATTATCGCCATACTTAAAAGTAAAATAAGCAGTTTTTTCATTTTACACCCCCTCTTTTGATTGTAAAAAACTATGAAGTTTATGATCCTGTTCCCGCTTTAGGGAGGCAGTAAAATCCGCCAGCGCAGAAAGCGCGCCGCTATGAAAAACTGTCGTTTTATCGCCGTCAAGTTTCGCATCGTCATCCCCCGTTTTATTATGCTCCGGCAATAAATTATCAAAGACTGTTCAAGCTGTCAAGCCGTAAATCCGGGATGTGACGTGGCGCACAAAAGCAAGAAATAAAGCCTGACTTTTTTATTGCCTCCTGATTTTATTGTCGTTATATTAGCAAGCTTTGAAATTCCGGAGTGGCTCAATGGCAGAGCGGGTGGCTGTTAACCACTAGGTTGTAGGTTCGAATCCTATCTCCGGAGCAAAATGCAGGAAATCATCTTCTGGCTTGACAAGCGTCAGTGATTATCGTATTTTAAAAAAATTTTTTACGAGGCTGTTATGACAAAGAAAAAACTTTACCGCTCCATCGATTCCGCCATGCTGGGGGGCGTGCTGGCCGGCTTTGCCGAATATTTCGAAATCGACGTCACGCTGGTACGCGTTCTGTATGTTTTTATTACGATCTTTTCCGCTTTTTTCCCGGCCTTGCTGGCTTATCTGATCTGTTGGGCGCTGATCCCCAGCCAGAAGATCTTTCATTGATCCTTCCGGGGTGTGGCCAGGGTCAGTATATGCACCTGTTTTGCACCCGATTCCCGGAGTAGTCCCGCGATCTCCAATGTAGTGGCTCCGGTAGTAAATACATCATCAATAATACATATCCGTTCCGGGATCTTTTTTATGTTCCGCAGTTGAAAGGCGCCGCGGATGTTTTTCTGCCGTTCTTCGCGATTGAGGCGGGTCTGGCTTTGCGTATTCCGGCAGCGTTTGAGCAAGCGGGTTTCGACCGGTACTTTCCAGATTTTTGCAATACCGCGCGCGATGCAGGCCGACTGGTTATAGCCGCGCTCACGCCGGCGCAACGGATGCAAAGGCACCGGCAGTAAAATATCGGATCCCGCTGCCGGCTTGTCCCGGAAAACCCTGCCAATGCGCTCGCCCAGGCATTCTCCCACAAAAGGCATATCCTGATATTTCAGCAAATGCACCAGCTTTTGGATATACTCGTCAAAATAATACATGCATGCCACATCATCGGCAGGGTGCTCGGTGTGCAGCATTGCCGTATCGGGTGCCTCCGCAAATTCCGTGCAGGAATGCAGGCATTCCGCACATAAAAAAGGATACTTGTCCGACACCTTCCCGCAGATGCAGCACAGCGGCGGGAAAAAGAAGTCCGTAATAGCGGAAAGAAAGCTAGTAATTTTTTGCGCCGGACTGGATAACGGCTTGCCAGTTCGCATTGTAGATCTCCCCCTCCATATCGCTGTGGATCAGTTCGTAAAAACCCTGTCCCCGGGTATCGCAAAACACGAACATGATCTCTCCGCGTAAACCCTCGTATAACCACATCTCGTAATCTTTGGTCACCGCCCCGGCTCCCGAACGCCGGATCTCGCTGGGATATCCGTATTTCAGAAGGACCCGGCCGCGGTCACTGCGGGCACCGGATTCAAATCCGCCGAAATGCCGGTCCGCATACTGCACGCGATCCCGGATCTCGTAAAAATATTCATTGAATACGGTCTGCTGATCACTGTCGCGCCGGCGCCAGAAATCCCGGAAAAACAGCCGTTTTGCCTTCAGATTGGCATTCCGGTATTCACGGGTCTCTTTATAGTTCATCAGCGGTTTGAGTACCTGGAACATGGAATCCATGTCCTTCTGGCTGTAGTCCTCAAAATCCAGTACCTTCAGCAGATCCGGATCGGCCTCGCGCACAAAATAGATGCGCTTGGATGCCTGGGTTTCCGCATTGTTTTGCGGGATGCGTACCTGCACAGAATATTCAAAGGTACCTGCCGGCAGGTTGCGGATATCCATCCGGTCGATCACGGCATCATAAGCCCCCGGCGCCCGGGATTCCACCGCGCTGTTCTCCAGAAGGATATTCCCGTTCAGGTCCCTGATCTGGCTCTGCACCGTGTAGGCGGCATCCGGCTGCAGATGATAGACTTCAAAATAAACATAAAAGATCCCGTTGCTGCTGTCGAACTCGGGATTCGCCAGAGGTACGATATCCCAATCGCCCAGCTTGGTAAAAGCATTGGGGCTTCCGCTTTTTTCGACCCGGAACGCGATCTGTATGTCACTCAGCGACAGAACTTTCTCCGGATACTGCCGGACCCGGATACTGCGGGTCTGTTCCCCCGTCCTGCCGGAATAAAAATCCCGGAGCAGCGTATGAACACGGTATTCGCCGGGAAGCAGGTGCAGGGAAAGGAGTTCGGGGATGAAGGCAAATTCGGGGACCGGTTCTCCGGCTTCCAGCACATCGTCAATGGCGAAACTGGATGAAAAGACCTTTTGGTTTTCCTGGTAAATATTGACCGCGGCCAGATATTTACCCTGCAGTTCTCCGTCTTTTTCCAGTCGGGTCATGCCGGCGCGCGGGAACATAAAATACAATTCCACAAAGGATTGTTCCGGATCGTAAAAGCTGGCATAATCGGTATAAAAGCGCAGATCCTGCGCGGTAAGAAGAAAGGCGCCGAGTGCCAACAGCGCTGTCAGTTTACGCAGCTTCATCCTTCATTCACGGTCTCCACCTCATCGCCCCGGAAACGAACCGAAACGATGCTGGAGACTCCCTCCTCCTGCATGGTTACGCCGTAGAGATAATCGCAGGCGTTCATGGTCAGTTTGTTGTGTGTTACAATAATAAACTGCGTCTTGGCGGTAAAATGTTCCAGGGCGCGTGTAAAACGTTTAACATTGGTATCGTCCAGCGGTGCATCGACCTCGTCCAGGATGCAATAAGGAGAGGGTTTCACCAGATAAATAGCAAAAAGCAGGGAGATGGCCGTCAGGGCTTTTTCGCCGCCGGAAAGCGCGCGCAGAGATTTCATCTGCTTGCCTTTGGGACGGGAGAAGATCTCGATATCGGCATCGAGCGGATCGGAGGAACCCTCCAGGCGCAGGTCACATTCACCTTGTTCAAAGAAAAGTTTATAGGTCTTTTTATAGTTTTCGCGGATCTGCGAAAATACCTCCGTGAACTGGCGGCGTGCCTCGGTATCAAGTTTCTCGATGGTTTGGGTGATATCCGCTTCCGCGCCTGTTAAATCCTCTTTCTGTTCTTTTAAAAAGGCAAGACGGGCCGCCTGTTCGTTATATTCTTCGCGTACCGCCATATTGACCGGCCCGATGGCTTCAATGCGGGCACTCAGGCGGTGTATCTTGTCTTCCATTTCTTCCATTTCCATATCCGGAGCCTCATAGGGGCGTTTCAGGATATCGATATGGTAGCGTTCAAAGATCCGTTCCTTCAGCTGATCCCGGCGCAGGTACAGATCATTGACGCGGACCTGCAGATCGCGCAGGGTTTCAAAAACATCTTCCCGTTTGCGATGCCGTTCGGAAATCGCTTCTTCCACGTCCCGGATCTGTTCGCGCTTGGCGCTCAAGGTCTTATACACGGCATCCCGTTTTTCCCGCTGTTCTTCCCGGTGCCGGCGCAGATCCTCCAGCACCGTCTGCAAGGCCTGCATCTCCCGGCCTGCGTCCGCAATAAATACTTCGTGTTCCCCGTTCTCCTTTTCCGCGGAGCGCAGTTTGGTCTCCATTTCTTCGATGGTAGCCAGCGCATTTTTATACTGAAAACGGATATTGTCTTTTTCTTTTTCCCGTGCGATCAGGGCTACGCGCATATCCTGGAGCTCTGCGTTCAGTGCGTCGTACCGGCTGTGGATGGCTTCGTACTCGTTCCGGAATTTCTCCAGTTCCGCTGCAGATCCGGCTTCCTGGGCCGTAACCGTTTTCAGTGCGTCGCCGGTGGCATCGATCTCGGCATCGATCTGCAGAATGCGTTCCCCGTAGTCCGTGATCTTGCGGTCGATCTCCTCGATATCTGCATGCTGATGGGAAACGGCATAGCTCAGAGCGCTCATCTTCTTTTCAAGCTCCATATGCGCCTGCATCCGGCTTCGGGATTCCCGGGATAGTTCCGTTACGGCTTTCTGGGCTTCGCGGCGTTCATTTTCGCGCCGGTCCCGTTCGGCTTTCAGGTTTTCGATCTCTTTTTTCAATACTTCGGCGCTTTCGTCCAGTTCCCGGATCTTATCCCGGCGGCCAATGACCTGTTTGTCCTGCCTTGCCGTTCTGCCTCCGCGGATCATGGCCCGCTGGTCCAGATAATCGCCGTCGGGCGTAACATAGCGGAATCGGGCATCCCGCAGAGCGGCATCGGAGAGTTCCCGCAAACTCCGGACGATCAGGAGATTGCCCAGAAAATAATGCACCAGCAGCGGATCACCGTCCACTGCGTGCACCACATCCACGGCATGTGCCAGGAAATTCCCGTCGTTATAGGGATTCGGAATGGGGTCTTTCAGGCGTTCCCGCATCAGGTCCAGGGCGGCGATGCTGACCCTGCCGCGCTGGCTGCGCTTCAGTTCCTCGATCACATCCATGGCATCCGCCCGGGTCTCCGCCACCAGGTAGCGGCTGACATTGCCCAGCGCGATCTCGATGGCCGCGGTATAAGGTTTATCCACTTTCAGTAAATCGGCGACCGTACCGCGTATCCCGGGATGTTTGAGGGTTTTCATTACATAGCGTACGCCCGGATCATAGCCTTCCAGCGATTCGATCAGGCCTTCGTAGAATTCCGCTTCATTGCGGTTGCGTTCCAGCGCGCTTTCTTTATGTAAAATATCGGGTTCCAGTTCGCGCAGTGCCGTTTCCAGACTGCGGCGACGCTGCTCTTCCTTTTCCAGGGATTCGTTGGTCCCGGCAAGGCCTTTCGCCGCATCCTGCAGGGCTTTTTCCAGGGAAAGCGTCTGTGCGGATTGTTTTTCCGAGCGCAGGACCAGTTCCTCGCGGCGGCGGATCTCCTCGTCCTGCAAATTTCCCAGCTGTTTTTTGCGGTCACGCAAACGCAGCTGCTGTTGCTGGATATCGCTCAAACGGTCCTGATGCCCCCGCAGTTCGCGGCGTAGGTCTTCCAGCCGTTCCCCCGCTTTACGGAAGAGTTCCTGTACGCCGGCAAAAGTCTCCTTCGCCTCATCCAGTGCCTTTCGCATTGCGCCAAGTTCCGGATCGTCCTCCCCCAGCTGTCCGGAGAGATTTTCCCGCAGGGCGAGATTGTGCTGTAGGCGCGTGCGGGCTTCCTCGCTCTCGAGGGCTAGCCGTTCCTTATTGCGCTGCGCGTTCGCGATCTTTTCCTGCAGGACCAGGCGTTTCGAAGATTCCGCATTGATCTTTTCGTTCAGCTCCTGCAGGGCGTCGTTGCTTTCCTGCAGCAGTACCTCGATACCCGTTAGTTCTTTTTTATAGGAATCCAGCATCGCTTCTTCGATACCCAGCTGCCTGCCGGTCTCTTCGTTCTGCAATTGATTGCTGGACAGCTGTTTTTCCAGCGGTGCGATGGCCTCTTCGTAGGCGTACCATTTTGCCTGTGCCCGCATGATCTCCAGTTTCTGCAACTCTTCGGCGTAGCCTTCATAACGTTCGTAACTGCCCAGCTGGCGTTTGAGGCTGCGGACCTTGCTGTCGACCTCAAAGAGGATGTCTTCCAGACGCGCGAGGTCTTCTTTGGTGGCATCCAGCTTGCGCAGGGCGCTTTTGCGCTGGGTCTTGTATTTATTGATACCGGCGGCTTCCTCAAAGAGCATCTTGCGCTGGCTCTTGTCCTCGTTGAGGATCTCTTCCACCATGCGCTGTTCGATCACGGAATAGGCATTGGTATTCATTCCGGTATCGATAAAGAGGTTCTGGATATCCTTAAGACGCACGGGTACTTCGTTGAGCAGGTATTCGCTGCTGCCGTCGCGGTAAAGCCGGCGGCCGACCTGAACGTCGGTATAGGCAATGCCCAGCTGGCCGTCGTCATTATGAATGGTCAGGGTCACTTCGGCGTAATTCAGGGGTTTGCGGTTCCTGGAACCGGAAAAGATCACGTCCACCATCTGTTCGGAGCGCAGAAGGTGGGTCTTTTGTTCACCCAAAACCCAGCGGATCGCATCCACCACATTGCTTTTTCCGCAACCGTTCGGACCGATGACCGCCGTGATGCCGCTTCCGAATTTCAGAACGGTCTTGGTGGCAAAGGACTTAAAGCCCAGGATTTCCAGTTTCGATATATACATGCTGTGTCGTAAAAAACCCTGTAATTTAAAACATCCGCCCTGCGTTTCAAATAAAAATGAGGGTCCGGGACCCGGATCCGCAATGTTTCCGCAATGCTTTGCCGGAACTTGTTCTTTTTCTTTATCCCGCCGGCCAGTGAAAGCGGCGTCCGCCCATTAAATGCAGGTGGATGTGCTGTACTTCCTGACCGGCATCGGGGCCGTTATTGAAAACAAGCCGGTAACCCGTCTTTAAACCCTGCTCTTTGGCGATCTTCTTTGCCGCCAGGATCATCTTCCCTGCCAGTTCCGTATCGGCGGAGTCAAGGTCTTCGACCCGCGCAATATGTTTGCGCGGAATAATGAGCACGTGCAGGGGAGCCTGAGGATTGATATCCCGGAAAGCGAGCAGATCCTTGTCCCGGTAGATCAGCTCTGCAGGGATATCCCCTTCCGCGATCCTGCAGAATAAACAATCGTTCATTTTTTACTCCTTGCTTTTTCCCTTAAATCTTTCCCGGTTCCAGCGGTAGAGTTCTTCAGCAATATAATGGCTGCCCAGTACGGCAAGCAGACCCTGTTTCCCCGCGGCGTCCGCTGCGGCATCGCAGGCTTCGGAAATACTGGCGGCGACGGATATTCCGGGCGCGCCGGCAGCCAGTTTATGTAGTTCGTCCATTTCCAGGCTGCGGTGAGAGGGAAGCGGACAAAGCCAGATGTGTTCGACGCTTTTTTTCAGGATCTCCAGGACCTTTTCAGGCTGTTTGTCCTTCAGGATCCCCAGCACCGCATAGCGCAGCTGTTGCGGATAGACTTCCCTCAGGGTTTCGCAAAAGACCCGGACGCCGTCGGGATTGTGGGCAACATCGTAGATTCGTTCGGGGTTCCGGCCGATCCGTTCAAAACGGCCTTTCCACTGCAGTTCCCGGAAGGCGGTATCGATCTCGCGCCATTCCGGCGGGCGCTTTAGTATATGCCGGGCGGCTTTCAGGGCCATCCCCAGGTTGGCGAGCTGGAAACGGCCTACGAGGGGAAAGCGGAAATGGCGTCCGTAATCACGGATCAGGATATGCATTCCTTCCGGAGTCAGGGTGATATCCCCGAACATTGCTGCGCTGCTGACCACTTCGATGCGGTCGCTGCATCGGCGGAAGACCTCCAATACGCCTTCCTCCTGTTCGCAGGTGATCAGCGGTACACCTTCCTTGATGATCCCGGCCTTTTCCCCGGCGATCTCCGGCAGGCTCTTGCCCAGGATCTCCATATGATCCCATCCCACCGAAGTAATGACCGTGACCTCCGGATGCAGTACGCTGGTTGCATCCAGGCGTCCGCCCAGACCGGTCTCGACGACGGCCACATCGACCTGCTGCTCACGGAAATGATCAAAAGCCAGGGCCGTACAGACCTCAAAGAAAGACGCCTCGGTCTTTTCCAGAAGCGCGCGCTTCTTTTCCAGGAAGTCCTGCACCGCTTCGTCCCCGATGGGCACGTCGTTAACGCGGATACGTTCATTGAAATGTACCAGATGCGGTGAAGTAAAGCGTCCGACCCGCAGGCCGGCGGATTGCAGCAGTGCCGCCGTAACGGCCACCACGCTGCCTTTTCCGTTCGTCCCCGCCACATGCACGGAGCGGAAAGCCCGCTCGGGATGCGCAAGTCCCTCCATAAGGGCTTCGCAGCGTTCCCGGCCGAGTTTCATCTGTCCGCTCAGTTTGCTGTAAAGTTCCGATAAATAGTCCTGCATCATCCTAACTCGATATGTTCTGCGTTTAAAGGTTCCGGGAAGAAAGCCGCCGCCAGGCTTTCAAACTCCTCTGCCGTTCCCGTTGTCAGGAAACGTTGGCGGCTGTTTTTTAGGCATTGTTTTTCTATTTCCGGATGGCGCTGCAGATAATCCTCCAGGCGTTCCGCGACTTCCGGACCCTGATTGACGATCTGCACATTGCCCGGCACGAATTTGCGGATCAGCGGCAGCAGCAGCGGATAATGCGTGCAGGCAAGAATTATGGTATCGATATCCGGTTCCCTGTCCATCAGCGCGTCCACATGGCGACGGACAAAATACTCCGCGGCCGGGGTAGCAGTCTCGTTGTTCTCCACCAGCGGCACCCACATGGGGCAGGCTTCCTGATAAAGGACCAGGTCCGGGAACAGTTTACGGAATTCCAGAACGTAGGATTCCGAGCGTACCGTGCCCGAAGTACCGAAAAGTCCCACTTTGCGGCTTTGCGAAAGCGTACCGACCCGTTCCACGCTGGGGCGGATCACGCCCAGGACCCGGCGTCCGGGGAAATACTGCGGCAGATCCCTTTGCTGGATCGTTCGCAAGGCCTTTGCCGATGCGGTATTGCAGGCCAGGATCAGCAGTGGACAGCCCTGTTCAAAGAGTGCTTTGACGCCCTGTAAAGTATAGCGGTAGATGGTATCGAAAGAACGGGAGCCGTACGGCGTTCGCGCCGTATCTCCCAGATAGCAATAATCGTATTGCGGCAGCTTGCTGCGGATGGCATGATAGACCGTCAGTCCGCCCAGACCGCTGTCAAAGATCCCGATGGGACCCCCGCGTTCAGTTCCGGATCTCACGTTCATAATTCTCCTTGAATTCCGCGATCGCCAGATACAGCGCATGCGCAACCTCCTGGCGGTAGGAATCCTTTTTCAGTTTGTTCAGTTCATTGTAGTTCGAGATGAATCCGATCTCCGTCAGAATGGCCGGCATGGCGGGACCGATCAGGACGATGAAGCTCGCCTGTTTTACCCCACGGCTGCGTGCAGCCAGGCGACCCTTGAAATTCGTCTCTACGGCCAGGGCCAGGGATTCACTCTCTTTCATGTAGATGCTCTGCGCCATGGTAGAAAGAATATACTGCTCCGGCGACAGCAGTTTCTCGTAACGCTCACGGTCCTCTTCCAGTTCGATCACCTTATTTTCCCGGGCCGCAATGGCGATGGATTCCTCGGTGCTTTTCGGCGCCAGGATAAAGGTTTCGGTACCGTAGGGCCGCGAGGATTCGCTGGAATTGCAGTGAATACTGATAAAGAGTTTTCCGGCTGCTTCGTTTGCGATCTTGGGACGCTGCCAGAGCGGCACAAAGACGTCTTTTTCGCGCGTATAGACCACCCGGACGCCCAGACGACTTTCCAGCAGATTGCCAAGACGGCGGGATACGTCCATGACAATATCCTTTTCCGGGGTACCGTCCGGTGCGACGGCACCCGGCGATTTGCTGCCGCCGTGACCCGGATCGATGACGATGGTGTCGATCAGCCAGCGCTGCTTGATGCTGTTCTCGTCCGGCGCAACGGCCGATTTCTGATAGGCATGGCGCAGACTGACGATAATGTCGCCGCTTTCGGGCTCGATATAGTATTCCATGCCGTCAATGCGCATACGAAGTTTGACATTGAGCTGCAGGGATTCTTTGGCCATGACCGGAATGATCTCGCGGATCACGCCGGAGGAGTAGCTGCGTGAAAGCCCGTTCAGATCGCCCCTGGCCTCGTAAATGGAAATGTACAGGTACTGATTATTTCCCTGCCAGACCCGGCAGTAATCGCGGGGAAAGGTTTTGCTGGTGCGGATGCGGATCACCGTGCCGTTCTTCATTTCGCGCAGGGAGATATCGCGGACCGAAAAATCGCCCGGCATCAGGATATAATGGTCGTCGCTTTCGTTATAGATCAAATCCGGGTACAGATCTTCGCGGAGAATACGTACAAATTCCGCTTCGGGGATGTAGAGGCCGTAACTCAGGCGCTCCACCGTCGTCGGCAGATGCCGCCATTCCCCGTTGCGCAGATAGAAGGCGGAATTGGCATAGAAAACATATTCCACACCGCCCAGGGCGACCGAGAGGGACCAGTCCCGGGTGTCCAGACTGCGGATCTCGCCGAAGGTGTTGAAAAAATGGTTCAGGGACATCCATTTGGCGCCGCCGTAGAGATTGGATGCAAAGATATTCCGGGACTCCCCGCCGGCATTTATGCGGAAACTGGCCACCTGTGCCTGCAGGGGGATCAGCAGGGCGAGCAACAGCATGAGCGCGATGTATTTTTTTTGTTTCAGCATCTTGCAAAGTTAGGATGTTTTGATGTAAATTGTAAGGATTATTTTATTCAGTCTCTGGCATCGGGGAGGTTTATTATGCGTTTACTGTTCAGTCTCTTCTTTCTGCTATCGTTTTTGTGCGCCGAAGTACAATTCCGGGATGCGCTGCCCTTACTGGAAGGCAGGGCGCCGCAGTTTAAGGAAGGTTACGGGCGTCTGCCGGCCGAAATGGAAGCGTATGTGCGTCCGCCCGTCTGGCGGCTGGGGCAAAACAGCGCCGGGATCGCCGCGCATTTTTTCAGCGACGCCACCGAACTGCAGCTGCGCTGGGAACTGCTGAACAATTTTCATATGGTGCATATGGCCGGGACCGGTATTCGCGGACTGGATCTTTATGTGCGCGATGCGGAGGACGGCTGGTCCTTTGTCGCTGCCGGCAAGCCTTACGATTCCCTGAATACGGCAAAGCTGATCGGAAATATGCAGCCGGAAATGCGGGAATACCTGCTGTACTGTCCGCTGTACGACGGACTCAGGTCCCTGGAGATCGGAACAAATCCGGGGGCGCAGATCCTGCCGGCGGAACGCAGTGAAAAGCCCCTGTTATTTTACGGGACCAGCATTACGCAGGGCGGCTGCGTATCCCGGCCGGGCATGGCCTATCCCGCGATCGCCGGTCGCATACTGCAGCGCGAGAGTATCAATCTGGGTTTTTCCGGGAATGCCCGCATGGATCCGGAGATCATGGACTTTATCGCGGAAATCGATGCCGCCTGCTATGTGCTCGACTGCCTGCCGAACATGGATTCCGCAATGATCCGGGAACGGGCCGAAGCGGGGATCCGCAAGATCCTGGAACGCCGCCCTGATACGCCGCTGCTGCTCGTACCCAATATCATGCCGGAAGATGCCCGGCTCGACAATAAGGTCCGGCAGGAAATTTTTTCGGAAAACGCGCAACTGGAAACACTGTACCGGAATCTGAAAAAAGAATACCGGAATCTGCATTACCTCCCTTTCCGCAGGATCCGGGACGTGGCCCGCGAAGGGACCGTGGACGGCATTCACCTGACGGACCTGGGGCAGCTGCGGCTCGCGGAGATCCTGGCAAAGCGGATGAAAAGACTGCTGCGATGAAAAGAGGAAGTTCAGAACCTGAGAAGCTGAGAAGTTTAGTCAGCGGAATGATCTTGAATTTTGAATCTTAAATATTGAATTAACATCTCGACCCTCCTTCGTCAAGACTACCAGCCTTCGTACCCACTTCGGCCTGGCACAGCGGCGGACAGGCAGCTCGACGGCTCAACAACTCGACAGCAACTCAGTGCAGATCCTGAACCGTCTTTTCACTCCGTGAAAATCCGTTCAGGATGACGGTTTACTATTTGATCAGCGTCTCAATAACGCATCACTCATAACCCATAACTAAAAACGGATCCGAACGTCCCCGGCTTGCCGGCCGCAGCCGTCAGAAGCTCCAAAGTAGCGTAGGGGGGCGTAGGCCGGAGGGGTTGAACCCTGTTTTCTGGTTCATTCAAAATTTAAGAATTAAGATTCAATGATGAGGGAAAAGCATTGACGCAATATGGCAATCTGTCTCATTATTTACATCATATTTGTATTGTCAATTGTACATTGTCAATTGAAAAAACTATTGCACTTCCAGCATCAGCAGAAGTGCCGCGGCGGAAAAAGGAATGACCAGATTGTCGTTCAGGTGCGAAAGCAGTCCCTCAAAAAGCGCGCAGACCGTTACGGTCACTGCGGCTTTCCAAAAGGGAATATAGGGAAAGGCAAGGGTAAAGAGCAGCAGTCCGGCGGCGATAAAGGCCAGACTGCCTTCGACGGTATAATGTTTGAACCAGGGATGCCGGCCAAAGCGGCGGCCGACCAGTCCCGAAGCCGCATCGCCGACGCTCAGCAAAAGGCAGGCGGGAACAGCGATACGGGCGGGAAAGATCAGCAGTACCAGAAAAAAGCTGACGGCGATTACCGAAGCGGCGGTCATTTTCTTTTCTTCGATATCGCGGAGAAAGGGTGCAGCGAACCAGAAAAATACCTTGCGGATAAATGCACTGCGCCGCCGGAAATAATCCGCAAAGACAAAGAGTCCGCCAAAGATCACGAAAAGGATAAGCACCCACTGCTGCCCCGTCAGGGGTCCGATATCGGGAAAAAACCAATAAAGAAGAGGAATAAAGGCCGTTGCGGCATGCAGGAGCTTTCGGCGGATTTCCTGTTCGGGTATCATTGCGGTCCGGCCGCATTTTCGTTGTAACGGCTGACCACCAGGTCGATGGGCTGCGGCACGGAAAGCACGGTAGCGCCGGGCATGGACTGATAGATCACGGTATTGGGCAGCAGATCATTGCGGTCGCGGTAGGTGACCGTCCCGATGCGCAGCCCCGCGTCGTTGATCAACTTGTGCGCCTCCTGCAGGCTCATATTCGTAATGTTCGGGACCGTCCAGCTGCTGAGTCCCAGGCTGATCTTGATATGGACATGCGTACCGGGCCGGACCGATTCGCCGGCGGGAATGGATTGCCAGAAGATGACCTCCCGGGGGAGCTCCGAAAATCCGTAAGATACGGAATCGATGTTCAGATTCTTTTCTTCCATCAGGATCTGCGCGGTACGCAGCGTTTTGCCTTTCAGGTCCGGAAAGACCACGTTCTCCAGCGGAATGCTGATATCCAGGTACACGCGGCGGCCCATCTTGACCCGGGATCCCGGACGCGGCATTTGCGATATGACCCGGAAGGGCTCCATATCCTCGCGCGGAATGGATTTCCCGCGCATCGGCGTGAAATTCTCCAGCAGGAGCAGATACCGGGCTTCCTCCCAGCTGAGTCCCTGTACATCCAGCAAAATACGTTCCTCTCCCTGCCGGGTAAAGACCGGCATGCCCACAAAATGCAGGAGCAGGGCAATGCCTCCGGACAGGAAGCAAAAGATCAGGACAAAAAGAAGAAAGTTCCGGAAGCGGATCCGGAAGGGCGGCTTTTTTCGCGGATGTTTGGTTTCCTCGATAAGGAGCCGGATTTTCTTTTTTTTGTTCATCCTTTTAATTTAATACATTTTTTTGAAATAGCAATCTTCAGATGTGCGCCTTGCACCCCGCCGCACAAAGATACCGGAGCTTTGATTTACGTCTTGATTATTTCCGGATATTTGCTTATGTTGGATAGATATACAAACTGAGGAGAAACTATGTTATCAATCATGTTGCAAACCGCGAACGGAGTTGCCGAAGGTGCAGCCGGTCGTGGGATCATGAACTTTTTGCCCTTTATTCTTATCATTGTCGTTCTCTGGTTCCTGATGATCATGCCCCAGCGCAAGCGTCAGAAAGAGACCCAGAAAATGCTGGAGGCTCTGCAGCCCAAAGATAAGGTCGTGACCATCGGCGGGATCATTGCCGAGGTCGCCAAGGTCAAGAAAGATTCGGTCGTTCTGAACCTTGGCAAGGATGTTCAGATGGAAGTCCGCAAGAACGCCATCGCCTCCAAGCTGGTCGAAGAGAAAAAAGAAGAAAGCAAGTAAATCTATGTCGATACCGGGCCTGTTCAACACAGGGACGGGTCCGGTATCGTCCTTTTTCCGCCATGATACTTCCGATCCGAATTTACGGTGATCCGGTACTCCGGAAAAAACTGCATCCCCTGGAGGACGGTAAGCTCGTTTTGCCCTATATTCCCGATATGATCGCGACCATGTACGAGGATGACGGCATCGGACTTTCCGCCAATCAGGTAGGTCTGCCGCACCGTTTCTTCCTGATCGGCGAGGGCGCTTTTACGGACGGACGCAGTGATTCGGTATTCATCAATCCCGAGATCCTGGAAAATTCCAAAGAACTCTGGGAATACGAAGAAGGCTGTCTTTCCGTTCCGGGTATCCGTGAAACGGTCCTGCGCCCCCGCGAGATCCGGGTCCGCTATCTCAACGAAAAGGGCGAGAACCGTGAAGAACTGCTTACGGATCTTGCCGCCCGCGTTTTTCAGCATGAACTGGATCATCTGGACGGCATCTTCTTTGTGGACCGTA
>JAQULT010000022.1 GCA_028718545.1 Fidelibacterota bacterium
CAGGTACCGTGATCAGCAATTCCGCTACCGTTAACTTTAACAATGCCGCCGGTACACCGCAAAGTCCGGTTTCCGCCAATGCTACAGGAGCTACTCTTACCATAGCGCAGTTCTATCTGGTTCAGGTCGGTATTGACAAAAGCGTTTCCGCTGACCCGGGTGATGAGGTTTTCTATGCGGTGACCGTGACCAATCTGGGTAACGGCCCCGATGTCTTCAATACTACCTACACCAACAACTTAACGACCTGGGAACTCTATCTGGACCATAATGCCAACGGCGTTGTCGATAATGGAGATGCACTGCTTTTCGATACCAACTCCGACGGGATCGTTGATCTGGGTACAATGGTACAATTTGAGACGGTTTACATCATCGCAAAAGCAACCGTACCTCCGGGAACCAATGACGGACGTGTCAGTGTTCTGACAGTCAAGGCAACTTCTGCCGGCGATCCGACCGTATACGACGAAGGTTTGTTTACCGTTACGGTTACCGCGCCGGTGCTTTCACTGGTTAAGACCGTTTCCCCTACCGGCAATCAGCCTCCGGGAACGACCCTGACCTATACGGTTACGATCGCAAACTCCGGAAGCGGACTTGCCACCACGGTTGTGATATCTGACGATATCCCGACAAACACCACCTATAAAACGGGCAGTCTGAAGATCGGCGGAGCTTCGGTAACGGATGCTTCCGACGGTGACGGAGGTACTTTTTCGGGACATGGTATTACTTTCCAGCTTTCGCAGCTGGGAGCCGCCAGTTCTGAGACCGTTTCGTTTGAGGTTGTAATCAACTAAGAGGACAAGTTCCCTGATGGACGGTTTTTTCTTCGCAAAGAAAACTTCTTTACAAGGAAAACCCCTATTGCGGGAAATGAACAGGATGAAGTACAAGATCTCAAAAACAACGCGGATATTGACAGGAATACTCGGATTCCTGATCCTGTCGTTCCCTTTGTTTTCGCAGACAGCGCCGGGTACGGAAATTGAAAACGTTGCGCATGCGGAATACCGCGATGCGGGCGGTTTTGTCTATTCCGTACAAAGTCCGCCGGTGATCACGACCGTAAGTCCGGGCTCTGCCCTGGCAATTTCAAAGGACACGGAAAAAACGGTTTTTCTGCCTTTGGATACGGTTATCTATCATCTTCGGATCGCAAATACCGGCAATATTGCCGCTTCATCCGTCTCTGTTGTTGACAGCCTGCCAACCGGCCTGAATTATATATCATCCCAGCCGCCGGCGAGTGTCTCCGGCAATGTGCTTTCATGGAACCTCCTGGATTTACAAGCGGGCGTGACAGAAGATATCACGCTAAGTGCCTTTGTTGCGCCCGCAGTTTTACCGGGGAGCGTTCTTGAAAACACCGCGCATTACCGGAGCGGCGATGATCACCGCGGCAGCAGTCTGCCCGTACAGATCACGATTGGAACCCTTCCGGACCTGCGTCTGGAGAAGCGGGTTGACCGCTCAAGCGCGGCAGCCGGCGATACCCTGGAATACACCCTAACACTGGAAAACCTCGGCAACCTGGCTACGACACATACCCGGATCTACGATAATCTGCCGGCCGGAACCGCACTGGTATCGGCCAGCGGCAATGCGGAATACCAATCCGGTATCCTGAGTTGGGATCTGGGCGTCTTTGAACCCGGTGCAAAACGGGAGGAAAGCCTAAGGCTTGTGATCGCAGACCAAACCCCCGTCGGCACGACGCTTATTAATTACGTATCGGTCAGTAATTCCGAGGGGATAACGCGCAACGCAAGCGCAAGCACCCTGATTACGGAAACAGCGATGCTTCCCGAGCTCTGGATCGATAAAAGCGGTATAAGTACTGCAAGTCCGGGTGACACGCTGCTTTACCGGATTGAATTCGGCAACCGCGGAAACGGTACGGCGACCGCTGTTCTTGTTTCCGATACTCTTGATGCGCAACTGATCCTGCTGGATGCAAGCGGAGTTTATCAATATAATGCGGCAAAGAACGCGATCAGCTGGAACCTCGGGACACTGAATTCCGGGACCCGTGACTCTTTACAGGTCCGTGCAATATTACGCGGCGCTATCCCCGACGGTACACAGGTCCGGAATACGGCTAGCATCCGTTGTGATGAAACAGGACCGGCATCGGCGGAATTTAGTTTCACGGTGCTGTCTCCGCTGCTTTCGATTGAAAAATCGGCGGCACAAACCCTGATCGACGCCGGAAGTGAACTGGAATACAGTATCCGTTACCGGAATACAGGTAACGGCGCTGCGCGTAATGTCATTATCCGGGATACGCTTTCCGCAGATGTGGAATATGTCAGTTCCGGTGGAAACGCAAGCTATGACACGGACACCCGTGTTGTCAGCTGGTACATTGCCGAACTGCCGGCCAATATGCCGGCCCTGCAAACGCAAGCGCTGAGGATCCGGGTTCTGTCACCGCTGCAAAACGGGACTGTCATTGAAAACAAGGTTAAGATAAGCAGCCGGGAAGGTTTTTACGCTGCCGCATCCATTGCGGTTACTGTAGAATCGGCACCCCTGCTGAGTCTGACAAAATCATCGGCTGCAATCGCCTTCCCCGGGGATACACTCTTGTACAGCATCGCATTTGCCAACAACGGCAATGCCGTCGCAAAGCAAACCGTGATCCGCGATACGCTAGCGGCGGAACTGGAGCTGATCCGTGCGGACGGCAGCTACAGCCATGACCCGCTGCATCATTCCTTGTCCTGGGATATCGGCGATCTGACCACGGGAACCGATTCGATCTTGAATTTGCTGGTCCGGGTTGCGCCGGAACTGAGTGGTGTGCTTGTAATTGGCAATACAGCCTTTATGCATACGCAGGATACACTTCTGCGTTCGAATACGGTGCAAACCACCGTGCGTTCTCTCCATCTGCAAATCAATGCCGAACCGGACAGCATTCTTGGCAACGGCGATAGCTACAGCAGTATCCGTGCCGATCTGACGGATGCATCAGGACAGCCGGCAGCAGACGGGACCCGCATTGTATTCCGCAGTTCCGCGGGAAGTTTTGCCCCGGGAACCGATACCGTGGCGATCCTGAACGGAATTGCCGAAACCCGTCTTTACTCGGAACGCATTGACCGGGAATTCCTGCCGGTCAGCGTTCACGCCGAAATGCTGCAAAACAGCAGCATCAGCGATTCCACCCTTGTTGTTTTTTACTCCCGCACAGTAGTGGGTTTTGTGGAAAACAGCGAGAACGATCCCGTCAGCGGTGCAGCGGTAATGGTTTTCCAGGGAGATCAGCTTATCGGAGCGGATACTACAGGAGCCGACGGTTACTACAGTATTCCCATTTTTGTATCCGGAACCTATACCATTGTTATTACCTACGTTGATCAATTTGGTATCACGCGGACAGTAGAGCAGGAAGTGGAAATTATCATTGACGAATCCGGTCAGACGCAGATTGTACTGGAGAAGTGTACGATTTCCGGGAATCTTGTGGATCAGGTGCGTCAACAGCCCATCATGGAAGCCGGGATCCCAGTCATGATCAGCCGCATTGCGGATACGGGCATGGCAAAGCGATCGTTTGAAGATTTCCGTGACACGACCCTTACCGACAGCAGCGGTTTCTGGTCCTTCAAGGATCTTGAAACCGGTGTTTACAGCATTGAAACACGGTATACGGGCTCCGGCTATTACCATGCCGGTGTCCGGCAGATCGTCCTGAATGCTCCCGGCCAGTATCTGATCAATGCAGACCTGGTTTTACGGCCGGTCACCCTGCAGGCCTATAAAAAAGTCGACAAGCTGCAGGCAATACCCGGAGATACTCTGAATTACCGTATCCATTACCAAAGCCTCGAATACCCCGTCAGCGACACCATCAGCATTACGGACATACTGCCCGAACAGCTGGAATGGATCCCCGCATCTTTGCAGCTTTCCGCGGATGTTCGCCTGATTGCCTTTGACGAAAGCCGTAATGAATTGCGCTTCCACCGTATCGCTATGCCCGCCGCAGAAAGGGATTCCATTGCTTTTGCAGTGCGCATCCGCAACGATCTCGGCAATGCATCCGCAAGTATTACGAATCGCGCGGAACTGTTTTACGGGATCGATACCGTCAATACCGCGAATGATGTGCGAACCTCCGCAAGCACACAGATCGTTTCGCCCTTCCTCTTTGTAAAGAAGAACGTCAACCGGCGCGTTGCCGAAAGCGGAGATATTCTGAGCTATGTCCTGAATGTGGAAAACCGCAGCGACGAGCATCCTCTGTATGATTTGCAGATTCGCGATATCCTGCCCCCGGGATTCCGCTACCGCGAGAACCGCAGTATCGGGAACGGGGAAAGCATTGACGATCCTGTCGTAAGCTTCTCCGCCTCGCGGCAGCTGCTGATCTGGAACCTGCCGGATACCCTGGCGCCCGGGCAAAGCTATGAACTGAAGTACCGTGTCTATGTCGGTCTGGACAGCCGTTTCGGTGAAAACACGAACATTGCATTCGCCACGGCAAAAATGCACGGCGGATTTGTCATCACTTCACCCAGGGCCGAAGCGGAAGTCATTCTCAAGCCCGGCCTGCTCCACGAACGCGGCTTTATCTTTGGCAAAGTCTTCTACGACCTGAACGGCAATCATATGCACGACCCGGAGGAGCCGGCGATCAAAGGCGTTGAAATTATCACGGAGGAAGGGATCCGGGTCATTACGGATGAATACGGGAAATATTCCATCCCCAATGTCCGCTTCGGAGACCATGTTCTAAAGATCAACCGCAAAACGCTGCCCGAAAATTCGAATTTGAAACTGTATGCTTCCGATTTCCTCGGCGACGCATCTTCCCGTCTTGTAAAAGTACGGCACAGCGGAATAGCGAAAGCCAACTTCATTCTGGAAGGTCCGGATGTATCGCCCTTGCCCCGCGAAGAAACGACGCCTCAAATATCTGTCAAGGATACTCCCGGAATGGCAATGGGAAGCTTATTTGCAGAAAAGCAGGCGCTAAACGAATCGCTGCGGCTGATCGCTTATCAATCCTGGATCATTACTCTGCATCTGGATTTCAGTCCGGGCGGAGCCATCCCCACACCTTCGGATGAATGCATCATGGACCGTATCGTCGATTTCCTGAAATGGCAGGATCATCTTGAGGTTCGTATCAAGGGCCATACCGACAACACCCCGGTGCGCCTTTCGCCGTACCGCGATAACCTTGCTCTTTCACAGGCCCGTGCGGAAACGGTAATGAACTATCTGCGCGAACAGGGCATTGCAACGGAACGCATGAAGGCGGAAGCCTACGGCGATTCGGAGCCGCTGATGTCAAACAGTACTGCCGCAGGACGCGACGCGAACCGCCGTGTGGAACTGGTATTCCTGATGGATAAGGCAACACGGGAATATGAAAGCGGACTTTCCATCCGCACCCTCTTGCGCTATGAAGGTACGCTGCCGCTGCAGCAAGTCCGTTTCGTCAGCCGCCTGCCGGAGGGATTCCGCAGCAGCACCTTCCCGGAAAACAGGGACAGCATCTCACTGGATCTTGGCAACTGGAGCGCTCCGTTTGAAAAACAGCTGGATCTGCATTTCATTCCTTCGGATCCCCTGAAGATCCGCAAAACCAGCACCCTGGAAAGTTATCTGGATTATCAGGCAAGCGACGGTGTGCGGGTAAAAACGCCGCAACTCCGGCTGCGTATCCCGACGCTGGTGGAAGAAAGCCTGTTCAATATTGTTCTGAAAGGGGCAAACTTCCGCAGCGGTTCCGCGAACCTGCCCATTGAAGTGCTGCCCCAGCTTGAAAAGTTGGGCGAATTCCTCAGCTGGCAGGAAGAGATGCATATTCGCGTGGAAGGCTTTACCGACAGTACCGGTGATGAATTAATGAACCGCGAACTCTCGATGCGGCGCGCGGAAGCGGTAAAGCGTTATTTGATCAGCCATTATGCGATCGCGGCAGAGCGGATCAAAACGATCGGGTATGGCGAGGACTATCCGCTTGCCGATAACGGCACTGCGGAAGGCCGTGCACGGAACCGCCGGGTAGAGATCATTATCGAATCGGAACGCATTCAGCAGGGCAGTGATGCGGAGATCATCAGTACCGATTCTTTTCAATTGCGGATCGAAACGCCCGAAGTAACAAGTTTGAAGAACAAAAGGAAAAATAAACCTTGAAACGGATAACGGCACATCTTCTCCGGATCATGACGGGCATTTGTATGCTGGCCGACGGCCTGCATGCACAGATGCTTATTCTGAATCCGGCTGAAAATGCGGTCAGCGAACTGCACCGCATTGCCGTGACCGTTATGGGAAAACCTTCAGCGGAAGCAACGCTTTATATCAATAACAACCCGGTGTCCAGCGGAGAATTAAGGGTTGACGGGATCTATGACTTCCTGAACATTCCCGTTCCCGAAGGCCCGGTCACTATCCGGGTTGAAGCTCCGGGCGCGGGTGAGCGGATCTTTGTGGCGGAGCGGAATATCCATGTTCTGGGACCGCCTTCCAAGATCCTGCCATACGAGGATGCGCTGAAAATAGAAGCGGACGGAAAAAGCGAAGGCACCCTGCGATTTGAGATCCGGGACGAATGGGGTTACCGGCTGGGAAACCTGAAAACCGCCGGTATCCAGATCACGCACGGTCAAATTTTAGATAAGGATATGGACAGCCTCTCGGCAGGCATTCAGGTTCCGGTGCGGAATGGCGTACTGGAATTCACCGTCCGCGCACCGAAAGAAGCGGCGCGGGCCACCCTGGAGATCTCCGCAGGCGGGAATTATTTCCAGTTCCCGCTCCGTTTCATTACACCGCGCGAACCCCTGATGCTGGTCGGCTCTCTCAGCGGCGGCGCATCCAACTATCAGCCCTTTGCGGATGCGGCCAACGAGCCGGATGCCGAAGAATGGAGCCGGAACAGCGGCAGTATTGCCGGACTACCTTTCCTCTATGGCGGACGTGCCGCCCTTTACGCCAAAGGAAATCTGTTTGGAAAGTACCGGTTTACCGCCTCTTACGATTCCCGGCGCAACTATCAGGATCAGTTCTTCCGGGATATCGATCCTTCGCAGCAATATGCCTTGTACGGCGATGCCAGCAAACTGGAATATGATGCCCAGACGCAGTCGCAGCTCTTTGTCAAGCTGGAACGTGACGAATCCTCTATTATGTACGGCGATTTCAACACCGGTTCCGGCAAGCGTGAATTTACCGCTTACAACCGGACCTTTAACGGGATCAACGGAACACTGAAGCTCGGCTCCCATTCTCTGAACGCCTTTGCGACACTGACGGACCGTGAAATGCAGATGGACGAGATCCGCGGCGAGGGTATTTCGGGGTATTATTACCTTTCCAGGAGCAATATTACCGAATATTCCGATAAGATCGTGATCCAAACACGGGACCGCTACCATCCCGAGATCCTGCTCAGATCGGTCGATCAGACCCGCTTCCAGGATTATTCCATCAACTACGAGGACGGTTCGATCATGTTCAAACAGCCCGTTCCCGGTATTGACGCTTCCGGGAATCCCGTAACCATTGTCGTAGCCTACGAAAATAAGACCGGAAAGCGGGAAAATGCCATTGCCGGGCTGAACTATAGCGGGACGTTCTTCGGAAAGCTCAATCTTGGCGCCATGGCCGTTGCAGAAGAACGTTACGAATCCTATTATCTGCTGTACGGTGCAAATGCGGAAATTCCCTTGTTCTCCTGGCTTTCGCTGAAAGGCGAGTACGCGGAATCGCTGCTGCCCGAAAACGGCGGGAGCAACAGCCGCGGCAAGGCTTACAAAGCCGAATTCCTGTTTGCACCCTGGGATGTCCTGAACGTTAAGGCTTATTACCGTACGGTGGATTCATTGTTCGTCAATGAATCGCAAAGCGGACGCAGCAATGAAACCGGATCGGAAAAATACGGGATCAATGCTGTTCTGGGGAACGAAAAGACCGGAAGGCTGACGACGGAATACTACCGGCAGTTCAATAAAATGGGGACCGTCAATGAAAATTCCGCGGAAGTATTCACACTGGGCTACAGCAGGAAATTCACCTCGCGGGGAGAATTCAAGGTTGCTTACGAGGATGCAAGCCGTATCCGGCAAAACGGCTCCTCCGGCAGCAGCGAACTGAATTCGCAGATGATCCGCGGAAGCTTTACCTATAAATTGAGCGACAAGCTTTCCGCTTTAGCCGAACGCGATCAGAACCTGAAGAGCAACGATCAGTCGAAACCGACACACAGTTCGATCGGTCTAAGCTATGCGCTGTCAGAAAAATTAAGTATTTTTGCCAAGTATCGCCGGCTTGAGGGGGATCGGGCCGGGAATCAGTTCATCGTCGGATTGGATTCCAAGGTGGCGGAAAATACGCAGCTGAGTGGAAAATATGAGATCGGCGGGGCTATGGGCGAAAGCCGGAACCGCGCCACCGTCGGCCTGAAGAACAAATGGGTGGTCACGAAGGCGCTGACCCTCAATTTTGCCTATGAGAACGTTTCAAGCTCCGACGGCTTTGAAACGCCGACCGTTGAACATCAGTCCTTGTCGCTGGCCTTTGAATTCCTGCCCGAGATCCCCTGGAAGAGCAGCGGCAAATGGGAATTCCGCAGCAGCAGCGATTCCCGGCAGTTCAATTACTTGTTTGCGACGGATTTCCGGATCGCCCGCGGTCTCTCGCTGATCGCGAAATCGGTGAACTCCACTGTTCGTTACCGTGCCGCAGCCAACGATTATGTAATCAAAAGCGATAACCAGCTGGGAATCGCCTATCGCCCTGAACGCAGCGACTATTACAATGCGGTGGCAAAACTTGCCTATATTGTCGATGAGAATACCCATGTCACTCCGCAGGTATCCTCCGCCCGTTTTATTGTCTCCATGCATCATTATTGGCAGCCCTTCGAAAAGCTCGAGATCGGCATGCGCCTTGCAAAACGCGTTGTTGTCGATGAAGAGATCGGACTCTTTGAGGACAGGACCGTTACCGATTTTATTGCTATGCGCCTTGAATATGATCTTAACCTTAAGTGGTATGCCGCCATGGATCTTCGCTATATCTACCTGCAGCCCCTGGACGAGACCAAGTTTGGGGCTTCCGTCGAAGCGGGCTATCTGCTGGCGAAGAACCTGCAGCTGGGACTGGGGTATGCATTGCTGAATTATGAGGATCCGGATTTCTCGGATCAAAATTATCTCTACAAAAATATCTTTCTTACCCTGCACATGAAATTCAGTGAGAATATTTTCAACTGGAAATAATATCGGAAGATAAAAAAGCCGGCAGGAAATGGTATTAATCCAATTCCTCTTTTTTTATTCAGATCAATTCTGTGATCATAATTCCAACAGGAGATTCAGCGCCGTATCGGGTTCATCCGCGTAAGACAGTAAACCGTCCGGATGGCCGCCCATCAGGATCCGTCCCCGGGGAAGCGTATTCCTGCACACGATCTCTGCGATGTTCTTCGCCATTTCCACCGTTCCGTAAGCGGCGGAAACTTCCGTACAGGGCAGTTCCGAATAATACCTTTTCCAAAGTTCCGCATGATGGATATGGATCACCGTGCTGATAAAAGGATTGCTTTGATAACAGGCGGCGTGGCTCAGGGATTCGGAGGATGCGATACGCAAGCCCCGGCAAACAATACTGTTTTTTGCAATATCGGCGCTTTCTACAAGCGCAAGAGCGGACATATCCAGCATCTTGAGATGTCCCGTAGCGGAAGCCGTTATCAGAAAGGTATTATCCAGCAAGCGCAGCGATATATTCCCGTAGCCGCAGCCGTCTGCCAGGGCACCGATCATACCCCGCTTTTTCAG
Organism: Fidelibacterota bacterium; assembly: GCA_028718545.1. Taxonomy (GTDB): domain Bacteria; phylum Fidelibacterota; class Fidelibacteria; order Fidelibacterales; family Fidelibacteraceae; genus M50B103. The sequence goes on from JAQULT010000022.1 coordinate 9,813, forward strand.
TGAACTGCGGATACGGTTGATGATCTGCAGATCACGGGGATCCGGAGAAATTGGTGACCTCTGCCATTCAGCCCGGAATTTTACATAGGATTCAAGCGGCATTTTCATCCTCCATGAGTGCCCGGATACCGGCTTCCGTAGCCGGACAGATCCCGCGCTCGGTAATAAGTCCGCTTACGAGCCTTGCAGGGGTGACATCAAAACCGGGATTCGCGGCGGGACTGCCCGGCGGGGCAATACGGACCTTTCCTTCGCGGCCTTCGACAAAAAGGATCTCCTCTTCTGAGCGCTCTTCAATGGGAATAGTGGCAGCATCGTAGGTCTGAAGATCAATACTGGAAAACGGCAGGGCGGCATAAAAGGGGATGGCATTATCCCGGGCGGCCAGCGCCTTGAGATAAGTCCCGATCTTGTTGCAGATATCGCCTTTGCGGCTGCAGCGATCACTGCCGGTCAATACCAGATCCACTTTTCCCTGTTGCATCAAATGCCCGCCGGCATTGTCGCAGATCAAGGTGTGCGGAATACCTTCTTCCCCCAATTCAAAGGCTGTAAGCCGGGCTCCCTGTAAACGCGGCCGGGTCTCGTCTACCCAGACATGCAGGGGAATGCCGTTTCGCCAGGCCTTATAAACCGGCGACAAAGCCGTACCCCAGTCCACACAGGCCAGCCATCCGGCATTGCAGTGGGTCAGAATATTGACGGGTTCGCTGTTTTCTACTTTTGCAAGTTTTTCGATCAGGGGCAATCCGTGATCACCGATGGCGGAACAGGCGGAGATCTCGCTTTCCCGGAGTTTTTGGGCATACTCCCAGGCTGTGATTTCTGCCGCATCTGCATTTTTACAGTGCTGAAGAAAGGGACGAAGGGCTTGCAGAGCTCCGGCCAGATTAACGGCGGTAGGCCGGGAAGCTTCGAGCGTTGCAATGCTTTTCTCCAGCGATTTGCGCCAGTCCCGGCGAAAAGCGGTTTCACGGAATGCCAGGGCAATTCCGAAGGCGGCCGTAACGCCGATCAGCGGCGCACCGCGGACCTGCATATCCCGGATGGCACGGACGGCATCCCGGCAGCTTTGCAGCTTTACAATACAAAATTCGAAAGGCAGCCGGGTCTGATCAATTATATATACTGTCCCCGGAACGGTGTCATCCGTCCATATCGTTTGATAGTTCTTTCCCTGTATGTGCATTTTTTATTTTCTCCGGACTAATCTAGAGAATTAGATGCAGAAGTAAAATGTAAAAAATGCGGCAGGAACAGTATTCCCGGTATTGAAAATAATCCCGCTTAACATGTTTTTTGTTTGACATTGAATAAAAATTCGCGTATTATGACACTGCAATTGTGATTAGAGTCACATTCTTACTACGAACGCTTTTCAAGCATAGATTTTTCGTCCCCCTCTTGGGTAATCCCGCAAGGGGTTACCCTTTGTGTCCGTTTTTTGCGGGGAATACCCGTCTTCGCATGCATTTCATCGCGGAGAAAAAGATTATATTATAAATCTTGATTTTCAGTCTGCCAGTGTGGCGATCATGACGGCTTTAATGGTGTGCATACGGTTTTCGGCCTGATCCCAAACCCTGCTGGCCGGGGATTCGAAGACCTCATCCGTAACCTCCATGGCAGGGATGCCGAATTTTTCATAGATATCCATTCCCACGCCCGTCTGCAGATCATGAAAGGCGGGGAGGCAGTGCAGAAATATGCTGTCCGCTTTTCCGGTTTTTTTCATCATTGCGGCATTGACCTGGTAGGGAAGGAGAAGCTGAATACGTTCGGCAAAGCGGGATTCTTCACCCATGGATACCCAAACGTCCGTATAAATTACGTCTGCGGCTTTGACACCGGTTTCGATATCTTCGCACAAGGTAATGCGTGCGCCGGTTTCGGCGGCAATGGCCCGGACCGTTTCGATCAGAGCGGGATCGGGGAAGAGGGCGGAAGGAGCAACAATACGGAAATCCATTCCTGTTTTAGCGGCTCCGATCATCAGGGAATTGGCCATATTGTTGCGTCCGTCGCCGACATAGGCGAAAACGATCCCCTTCAGGCGCCCGAACACTTCCCGGACGGTAAGCAGATCCGCCAGTACCTGCGTGGGATGATAACTGTCCGTCAAACCGTTCCAGACGGGTACTCCGGCATACTTTGCCAGTGCCTCCACCGTTTCGTGCTTGAATCCCCGGAACTGGATACCGTCGAACATGCGTCCCAAAACGCGGGCAGTATCGGCGACACTTTCCTTTTTCCCGAACTGGATATCGTTGCGGCCAAGAAATTCCGGATGCGCTCCTTCGTCAATGGCCGCGACGGTAAAGGCACAGCGGGTACGGGTAGAATTTTTTTCAAACAACAGTGCGATATTTTTATGCAGCAGCCGCTGCGGAAAGATCCCCTGTTTCTTTTCTTCCTTTACTTTAGCCGAAAGATCCAGCAGAGCATGGATCTCCTGCGGACTGTAGTCCAAGAGGGTTAAAAAATGCCGGCCTTTTAAATTCATCGGGAACCTCCTTATTTAACGGCATAATATACGGAAAAGCCCCGGCTGAATAAAAGAGAGAAAACATTGCGGGACATTTTTTGCGGGTATTGGTGTTTTCTAATAAAAAAGTCCGGAGTATCAAACAATGCATTGATTTATGCCGAAAAAAAATATATTTTCGCGCCATGAACACCTTGCGGCAACTGCTGAAACGCTACCTGTCAGTCAAGAGCTCCATTAAATATCTGGTGCTGGGTTCTTTCTTTCTCCAGCTTCTGAACGCATCCTTCAATCTGATCCTGAATATTTATCTGCGCAAGAACGGATACAGCGACGCGGTGATTGCGGATTTTACTTCTTACCGTTTTATCAGTATTCTTCTTTTCAGCATCCCCTTCGGACTGATTATCAAGGGGAAGCGTCTGAAGCCGTTTTTTATTACGGGTTCCTTTATTGTACCGCTTTCCGGAGCCGCCATGCTGCTGGCGGCAAACGCCCACATGCCCATACTGATCCGTATTTGTTTCTTTGCGGGCAGTATCGGTTTTATGCTGATCCACGTAACAGCGCTTCCCTTTATTCTGCGTCACAGCGACGAAGAAACTCTCAGTGAAAGCATTGCCCTGAATTTCGTGGTCTGGAGTGTGGCATCCATCATTTCAGGATTCATGATCAACCTGCTCTTCCGGATCGGCGGCCGTTTTCCGGCCTTTGCCGTGGGAGAGTTTGAGATCCTGATGCTGGTGGTCGTTCTCAGCGCCCTGAGCATCCCCGTTTTTCTGCGTATCCGCGAAGCTGCTCCGGAGGCGGAAGAAAAAAGTTCGATCTTTTCGCGGCTCCGCAGTTATGACTGGGGACGTATTTTTCGAGGACTGATACCGATGTTCATCATCTCGGTCGGCGCCGGACTGACGATACCGTTTATGAATCTTTACTTTCATTCGGTTTTTCATCTGGATTCGGACCGTTTTGCCGTGATGGGCAGTATTGCTGCAGTACTGGTATTCCTGGGAGGTATGCTCACGCCTCTTCTTCGCCGCAAACTCGGCTACGGGGGTTCTATTGCCGTCACGCAGTTCACGGCGATCTTTTTCCTTGTCTTTCTTGCCTCAACGGAGTTGTACAGTGAGTACGGTTTTGCGCTATGGTTTGCCGCCGGTGCTTTTATTATACGACAGCCACTGATGAATATGGCTTCGCCCATTACCAGCGAACTGGTCATGAAATATGTCGGTCCAAAGAACCGGGAGCTGATTTCCGCCATCGAATCGGGATTGTGGAACGCTTCCTGGTTCGTCAGTGCCAAAATTTTCCAATTCCTGCGTGCTTCCGATTTGGATTATTACAAGATCTTCATTATTACCGCGATCCTCTACAGTGCCGGAACGAGCTCGTATCTGTTCCTGGTTCGGGATTTCAAGCGGAAAACGGAAAAAAGCACCGACCCGCAGCTGCAGCCAATCATACAGGAAGCGGACGGAAGCGAAATATAAATGTTTAATTTTTTTGGTGACAGCCGGATCTTCAGATCATTTTTCAGGATTAGCGATCTCCAGTGCGCGCTGATAGGCGCTTTCGTAGCGGGCGGCGCTTTCTTCCCATGAAAAATCCTGCTGCATGGCCCGGCGCTGCATGTCGTTGAAGTGTTCACGCCGGTCGTAATAGGTGGAAACCGCCCAGCCGACGGTATCGTAAATAGCCCGGGGCGTGGCGTCATAATATTTGAATCCCGTTCCGCTGCCGTCGCTTTCGACATACTGCTCAACCGTATCATCCAGGCCGCCGGTAGCCCGGACAATGGGCAGGGTTCCGTAGCGCAGGGAATAGATCTGATTCAATCCGCAGGGTTCATACAGTGAAGGCATCAGGAAAAAATCGCAGCCGGCCTCGATCTGATGTGCCAGCGAGTTGTCATAACCGATATAGGCGCCGATATGTCCGGAATATTTTTCCGGCAGTGTGCCGAAATAATGTTCCAGTTCCTTATCGCCGGAACCGAGAATAACAAACTGTACCTGCATATTGTTCACTATAGCCTCAATGCATTCGCGCAGCTGGTAATGCCCTTTTTGTTCAGTCATTCGGCTGACCATGCCGATAATGGGAATATGTTCCTGCTGGTACAGGTTCATGCGCTTCTGCAGGGCCTTCTTACAGACAGTTTTCCCGTTCATGTTCCGGAATGTGTATTTCTTTGCGATCAGCGCATCGCCCGCGGGATCCCATTCCTCATAATCAACACCGTTCAGGATCCCGATATAACGGTCCCCCTTCAAGCGCAGGAATGCATCCAGTCCGTGTGAATAGGCGGGATTAAGGGTCTCGTTAGCATAGCTGGGACTGACGGTGTTCACGATATCCGCAAAATGGATACCGCCTTTCAGCAGATTGATACCACCGTAGTCCTCAAAGACACGCGGATTGAAATCTTCTTCGCGGAAGCCAAGATAAGAATAGGATTCGCGCGAATACTTTCCCTGGTAACCGATATTGTGGATGGTCAGGACGCCGGCGGCCTTTCCCAGGTAGGGACAGCTGCGGTGGTGGGTCTTCAGATAGGCCATAGCGGCGGAGGTCTGCCAGTCGTGCGCATGAACGATATCCACCGCTAACTGTTTGGTTTTGCAGAGATACAGCGCCGCCTGGGAAAGGAAACCGAAACGGCTGGGATTGTCGAGATAATCCTGCATGGCGTTATCGTGGTAGTATCCCTCCCGGAAAAAGTATTTCTGGAAATCGATAAAATAATAATTCAGGTTTTTGTTGATAGTCCTGGGGTGCACAAGGCACCATTCTTCACAGTCGCCCATCCAGACGTTCATGGAAAAGGGTGTTTCATCCGTCCGAAGGAGTTCGGGAGATATAGCGGCATAGTAGGGCATGACGACCGTTACTTTATGTCCGCGCCCGGCCAGCGCATGCGGGAGCGAGGCCGCAACGTCCGCCAGTCCGCCGGTCTTGGCGTAAGGGGCGCTCTCCGAAACAACAAAGAGAATATTCAGTTTTCTTTCCATCGTTAACCCTTTCATTGAGCATTCATATAGTCCGGATAATAAAAAAACCTGCGATAATACCACAAAGCGATATTTCCGCAGGTTTTAAAATGTATTATTTTGTATTCAGCTTAAACGTAACGGGAATGGAGATCCAGACACCCACATTCCGGTCACGCTGTTTGGCGGGTTTAAATCGTGTCATTTTGATCGCATTGATAGCGGCTTCATCCAGTCCGGTCCCGGGCATTCCCTGGAGGATCAGGCAGTGTTCAACAACACCCTTGTCATTGATAAATGCCTGGACCACAACTTTTCCTTCTATCCCCGCTTCTTTGGCGATCTCGGGATAGATGGTATTGCGCGCAATAGCCGCCTGTCCGCCGATGGGTGTGGGCGGTTCGTCGTAAGCAATGAACTCAACGACAATCCCGCTGCCTTCATTGCCGCTTGGAGGTGGAGGAGGAGCGTCCAGCGCAGTGTAGTCGTCAAAATCCATGTCATCGATGGTAAAGTCTTCCGAGATCTCTTCATCTTCGCTCATCACGGGGATGGAGGGACGCTGTTGAGGAGCCTGGATCTGCTGGAGTTCCACCTGAGGAACTTCTTCAGACTGGATAAATTCGATTACTGTTTCACGCTGAATGGCTGCTTCGCGGTCAAATTTCGGGAACAAATAGACGATCAGGACAACCAGTGCCAAGGCTGCTACCAGCGCGATCTCGGTAACAAAACCGGACCGTGCCTTGAATGAATCAAATTTTTTAGCTGGCATGAAAGTACTCCCGTTAATGCTATTTGTGTTTGGCGGAATAATTCACTTTCAGCGCGCTTGCATCCCGGAGTTGGTTCTGCACATCCGAAATGATACCCATCTGCGTTTCCTGGTCCGCCCGCAGGGAAATGGTCAGCATATTGTCATTTCTGCGCATCGGATAAATGACCGAGGCAACGACATCCGTTTCCATCAACTTGTCCTGAATGCTGATACGTCCCGTGCGGTCGATAAAGACATAAAGCACCGATTGTTTGGGTGTATCCAGCTTTGCGATGGACCTTGCGCGCGGAAGGTTGACCTTAAGGCCTTCCACGGTCTTGAGTGAAGTTGCCGCCATAAAAAAGATCAGCAACATAAAAATAATGTCAGACATCGTAGCGGTAGGAATGCCGGATCTCGATTTGGATTTTCTTTTAATCGCCATGCTGCCTCCTACTGCGTACCGATGAGTGCCAATTTTTTAACGTTGGCAATCGTTAATTGATCCACAACATCGATATAATCCTGATACTTGGTTTTCCGGTCCGTTTGCACAGAGAAAACCATGTTCGGATTGCCGGCCTCCAGTTCCCGTGCCCGCTGGGAGATCTCGGCGATCGGGACCAGCTGATCGTTGAACAGTACATCGCCGCTGGCGTTGACCAGTACCATGGTAATGTTCTTGGGATTCAGTTTGATCTCCGAATCGCCGGGCGGGGGGAGCACCACACCGATACCCTTGTCGGTATCGACGTTTGAGACCAGCAAGAAAAACACCAGTAAGAGGAACGCAATATCCGACATGGACGAGCTGGGTATCTCTGCAGGTGGACGATTTTTCTTGCGTATCATGTATTTTCCCTATTACCGGTTATTTTTTAATTTCCTTATTTTCCAGATCATCCATCAGCGACAAAGAGCTTCTTTCCATATCAATGACCAGATTGTCGATCTGGAAAAGGAAAAAGTTCTGAAAAATCTGAATGATCATTGCCACGATCAGACCGAAAAGGGTCGTAAGCAGCGCTTCGGAAATACCGCTTGCCACAACGGCCGGAGACATATCGTTCGCAGCGGCAATGTCCTGGAAAGCATTGACCATTCCGGATACCGTTCCGGTAAAACCCATCATGGGAGCCAGAACGATCACGGTCGAGAGCCAGATCTGGTTTTTTTCCAAAAAGGTCATTTCCAGGGCGCCGATGGTATCGAGCGTCTTTTCCACTTTTTCAAATCCCTTGTCGTAATGACGCAATGCTTCGGAATACATCGCAGCAACGGGACTCGTGGATTCCTGACATGCCGCCAGGGCGCTCGAAATTCCGTCTTCAAGTAAAATATTCTTGATGGATTTTGTAAACGCTTTGGTTTTTGAGGTAATTGTCGTCAATGCATAAACACGTGCAAAAACAATAACCAGGCCAATGATGAACAGACCCAGAATGGGCCACATAAAGGGACCGCCATCGAGAAAGAGCTTTACCATAAATTCAACCTCCAAAATAATGTTTTAATTATAGGCTACAACACAGCATTTTAAGAAAATACCATAATAAAGTCAATATATTAATGGTCCCCAAGCCATTTTTGCAAGACCGGAACCGCTTCGAGTGCCCGGCTCAATTGATTGTCACTGAGCAGGCGGGCCTCGTAATAGGCGTTATTATCCCACCATATCTTGGCGATCTCCGATTTGATCTGCATTTCAAGATAAGTTCTGTCTTTTTCCAGCTCCTTCAGGTCCAGATCTGCGATCTCAGCGGAAACGAATGCGTAGAGTTCGGGAATAAAATCTGCGTTAAAGCGGAGTTTATAGATAAAATAGTCCGGATCGGTGCGGTATTCGGGGTGTAAGCGGGTGTACTCCTGGGCAAATTTAAAAAAGAGGCGGACATTCTTACTGAAGATCTTCATGGTGCTGGGGCTGAGATCGAAGTTACGCTTGATCACAATGTCCGGAGTGATGCCGCCGCCGCCGTAAACGATACGACCGCCCCGGGTATGGTACTGTGGCTGGTCTTCCAGGTGCTTGTCCAGCGAATCGCGGAAACTGCTGTCCGGGAGTTCATAAAGCTCTTCATAATAGCGGGCGGTGCCGTTGTCGTACGGACGCTGGATCAAGCGGCCGGAAGGTGTGTAGTAACGGGCGACGGTCACGCGCACGGCCGAACCGTCCCGCATATTCCACTGACGCTGTACCAGTCCTTTTCCGAAAGAGGTTTCTCCGACGATCAGACCGCGGTCCAGGTCCTGCAAGGCTCCCGAGACGATCTCGGATGCCGAAGCGGAACCCCGGTTAATAAGGACGATGATCTGCATGTCTTCGTAATTGCCGCGCTTGGTGGCGCGATGCACTTCGTTCGCCGAACGGATACGGCCTTTGGTATAGACAAGGGTATCGCCGTCGGCGATAAACTCGTCCAGAATGTCAATAGCCTGGTTCATGTACCCGCCGCTGTTATAGCGAAGATCCAGGATAAGAGTGCGCATGCCGCTGTTCTTCAGGCTTTCCATTGCGTTCAAGAATTCCTGATGCGTCTTTTCGGCAAAACGGTTCATCAGGATATAACCGGTTGCTTCATCCAGCATAAAATATCCCGAAACGGAATATAGCGGAATGTCGTCACGGACGATGCTAACGTCAAAGGGTTCCTTGATCCCTTCGCGCAGGACGTTCACGACGACCGTGGTGCCCTTTTTGCCGCGCAGACGCTTCTTGGTCTCGTCACGGCTGATCTTGTAAGCGGATTCATTGTCGATCTTCAGGAATTTATCGCCGGACTGCAGGCCTACCTGCTCGGCGGGCGTACCGATAATGGGGGAGATCACGGTAATGTAGCCGTCAATAATGTCATATTCGATCCCGATTCCCTGGAACTCGCCTTCAAACTCTTCCTGTACACTCTCGAAACGCTTGGCGGGAATATAAGTGGAATGCGGGTCCAGTTCTTCCAGCAATCCGCGGTATGCGCCTTCCATGGTTTTTTCCCAGTCGACGTTCTCCACATAATTTTCATTGACAATGCCGATAATGTCCGTCAGGACCTGGAGTTTTTCGTAAATATCTTTGGCGCCTGCCCGAAGCTTTCCCAGATTTGCAAGGCTGAAAGCAAGAATGAGGACCAGCATGCTCAGAATAATTGTCTTCCGGTTTTTTTTGATAAAGGCCATAATTGCGTTTCTCTCCATCTTGTCACATCCTCTTTACAAGGATAATATAAAAATTAATTGCTGATGCGCCACAATTTGTTTCCCGGTTTCCGGACAGCAGGCAAAAGGGAAGAAAAAGGCAAGCGCCGGAACGCCGGCCTTTTTGTTTTTTGAAAACTGCTTACAGCAGGAAGGTGTATTCGTATTTTTCGACGAGACTGTCAAGAATGGCGGGGAAAGCGGCTTCTTTCTTTTGTTCGACCAGAATATTCTCGATCTCGCTCCGGACTTCATCCAGAGTAAAGCCGTACTTGTGACCTTCTTTTTTAATAATATGATATCCGTAGGGGGTCTCGACCAAATTGCTGATATCGCCGATTTTCATATTGAAGCTTGCATCTTCAAAAGCCTGGACCATACGTCCGCGGGGAAAATCCTCATAAAGACCGCCGCTGGTGTTCGAGCCGGGATCCTCACTGTAGTCCGCTACCAGCAAAAGGAAGTCTTCACCGCTGCGGGCGCGTTCCAGAACGTTTTCTGCCAGTTCCCGCGTCACGGATTTTTCCTGATCGTTCTTTCCCTGGGTCAGGAAAAGGATATGCCGCGCGGAAACGGTTTCCTGCTGGTACTGGTCCTTATTGGCTTCATAATAGGCGCCGACCTCTTCGTCACTGACGCGGATATCAAGATCGGACAGAATGACTTCGTCAATATATTTCATGATCAGCATGTTTTTCCGTACATCCTCCCGGACGAAATTCAGATCAATCTGCTGGATCTTCAGTTGTTCCATGAAGGCTTCCTTGCCGCCGTTCGGGGTATACAGGTTCTTTTCGATAAAGGCATTGACCGTATCTTTTGTAATCCGGATGCCTTCTTTTTCGGCTTCCGCAAGCAGGACTTCCTGCTGCGCCTTCAGGGTAACCACCTGCATAATAAAGCTTTCGATACGCTGCGGTTCTACATTGGAAATAATCGTGATGTCGCCGCGCATTCCCTGAAACACATTTTCCATAATGTCATGGTTCCTGATATCGAAAGCGCTGGTGCGTGCCAGTACCACGGTGGTATCGGGTTTCATATAAGGGATCTTTTCCCCCATGGCTTTGAAAAACTCGATTTGTGCCTGTGTAAGTTTAGGTTTATCCGAGCATGCCACAAAAAGGAGTGAGGCCGCCAGAAGGACCGTAAAGATCTTTTTCATGTTGTTTCCTTTCCAATACTATTGATTGAGATATGTTACTTCCATGTGGTAATCCCACTTGTCAAAATACAGATTGCCGCCGCGCCATTCCACTTCACCGCGCTGGAAATCCACCGTTTCGCTGCGCATGAACTGCTTGTCGGGGAAGAGCGGCATGCCGTAATCGTCATTGACGATCAGGCGGTAGCTGTCAATGCCGCCGAGGTAGAACCATTTGCAGTCCTCGGATTCGGTATCCCGGCGTCCGAAGGACTGGTCGACCGGAACCCAGCCGCAGCCTTCGATGTAGATCTCGCACCAGTCGTGCAGATTGACCTCGCCCGGGTGCAGCATCCAGCCGCTTTGCCAGCGCGCGGGAATGCCGTTGTAACGCGCCAGGACCATAAAGAGCAGGGTAACCTGTCCGCAGTCGCCATGGCCGTTTGCAATGACGTAATCCGGGATGTTCGGGATCGTGGAATATTCCCGGGCGCTTGCCCAGGGATAATGTTCGCTGATATAAGCGAAGATCTTCTTCAGGATCTGATAGGGATCTTTTTCGTTGCCGACGATCTTTTCCGAGAGCGCTTTTACCGCGGGCGTAAAGAGCAAATGCGGATCGCGCTCGACGGTATATTTGCGGTAGATCTCACTGCTCTTGTCATAAGGCGTGAAATTCCGTTCAGCCAGATCGAACCACTGTGGCCGGACAGCTGCGGAAAAGCCGTATTCAAATACCGTGGCTTTTCCGGCGACTGCCGGTTTTTGCATATAAAGTGTACGCTGCTGATAGTTATTGGGAGCAATAACATAATGGTCGCAATTGGCTGAAAGAAGCCGAATATCGGTTTGCCGCTCATGTCCTTCGCGGGGGAAGGGCAGCCAACAGCGGATCATTTCGCCCGCGGGAACGGCATCGGCATCGACGGTCAGTGTATAGGTAAATTCCATGTTAACGGGTTTTCCCAGCGTTGTGTTTCGCTGCCGCAGATCTTTAATAACGGCAGGAAGGTGTTGCTGAAGAAATACATCCAGACCGTCTTTTTGTTCCCCGTCAATACGGATTTTTTGTTTTTTAGCTTCTTTGTCGATGCGGAACAGATTGGGTGCGGCGCGGACAAAATAACGGTCCTGCCCGTTAATCCGCATTTTCTCCAGAGCTTTGGAGGATTCCCATTCCCGGATCTGCGCTTTGCTGACTTCGGGGTAATATTTGCGGATAAAAGGCAGAATATCGTCCAGGGATTTGTTGAAATCCATTTCGACCCTGCGGATTCGCTCTTTTTCATGTTCCAACGCGATCTTATCCCTCAGGTCAAGACTTGACGTTGCCGTCATGCGGTCGATTTTTTTTGCGGCCATAGCAAATTGTCCTTTCTCGATCCGTTTATCGATCGACTGACAGCCCGTAAAGAACAAGCCGAAAGCAAACAGGGTCGCGGCCAGGTTCTTCGCTTTCATAAACGCTCCTATTTTGTTTCGATCATTTCCAGGTTGGCGCGGGGCAGAAGGACCTCTTTTCCGCCTTCCTGGAGTTTGACTTTTGCAACGCGGGCAAGCGAGCCGGATTCCAGTCGCTGCAGTTCGTGCGGCAGTTCCGTGACCTCGCCCAGCATTCCGAAATACGGCGCGCGGATCACGCGGACCACGGTGCCGGGTTCCATCCCGAACAGTTCGGCCTTGTGTTCCTGTATGGCATCCTGATCATCGATGGGAATGATGATTTCCGGACGGATCACGCCGGCACGGATTTGAGTGGCGCCGTTAATGGAAGCCATGCGGCCTTCGTGCGATCTCAGCAGGTCAAAGGTCTGCTGCGCCATGTGAATGTCGCCAAACCCTTCGGTAATGATAAGCGTGGTATTAATATCTTCCTGTCCCGTGATGGCAACACCAATATCGTAACCGACGATCTTTTTAATATCCCGGTAATTAAAGCCGCCCACCACAATGCCGGTGGCTCCGGCTTTCTGTGCCTTAAGGAAGGCCTTATAACTTAAAAATGCGCCACCGACAAGGACCTTGCCTTTACAGCTTTCATCGATCATATCTTCACTGATGGGTGTTTTTGTGTCCCGGGTCAAGACCTTGATAGCACCGCGGCGTTCGCCGCCGATACCGAAAATTCCCTGAATAAAAGAGGCCGCGGCGCTGATCTCAACACCCTCATCCGGGATGATGGCCGTCACCTTGCCTTCTATATACGCCTGAACCGAGACGGGGATGGGCGCTTCGCGGATAATGGCCTGACCGGTAATGCCGGAAACGGCTTCCAGGGTCCCGTTGGCAGGGGAGTGCGCCTTGGTCTTGAACAAGCCGAACAGGCCGCGGGTCTCTGCGATAATGTCGCCTTCCTGAATACTGTCACCGGGTTTCTTGATCAGGATCTCCACGATCTCGGACGCATCGATGTTCAGCATGTTTGCAAGGTTGACGGGAACCACGTTCCCGGGAAGATCCGTGGTTGCGACCACCATTTCCGCATCGACCTGCTGCCCCTTTTCCACCGTTACCTTCCCTTTAAGGGGCAGGCGACGGGTTTTGTGGACCAGGATCCGGGGAATGACTTTCAAACCGGGTGTATATGCATGTGCCATAGTTACTCCTTCACTTTCTTCTTACCGTTTAGCGGTCCTCGAATTCTTTGACGGCTTTACTCCATTTCTGCAGGGCGGCGACACGTTCGGCGGCATTCTCGGGCAGAACAAAGGGCCGGCGTCCGCGGGCGTCCACGATGATACCGACCAGACCGCCGTAGATCTCGGTCTTAATGCTTTGCCCGGGACCGCCGCCGACATCCACGCCACGGGCCGGAATGATCTCTGCGCGAATCGCTTCGTAGGGCGCTTCAAAAAGTTCCAGATCCCCGAGCGTGTAGGTTTTGTCAATGCTCTTTCCGTCCGGCAGAGTACAGCGCAAACGCATATATTCCTTTCCCGGTTTAACGGAGCCTACCGGAGCGATGCAGGTTCCAAGGCGAAGGAGGCAATCCTTGTTAAACACCTCCGTTGCGGCTTTTTCGTGCACACTGGCAAGTACGCCGAGTTGCGGCATCATAAAGATGGAATCCACGGCGATCTGCGTGACGCCTTCGGGTAAAAAGGCGTCGATCATCATGCGGGCGGACTGATGCCGGCGCGGAGCATGGGAAAGCACGCCGCCGGAGCCGACCAGAATATCCAGGTCCATCATATTGACCAGCGTTTCGCCGGAAGAACTCTGGTCGAAAGCATCGGAGATCGTACGCTCTTTCTGTACTCCCTTCAGTCCGACTGCGAATTCCCTGTGCTGGATGAAGGACAGGCGCAGGGCTTCGCGCGCAATGGCCTGTTCGATCTTGAGTTCGTCCAGCGACTGCGGAATGGTAGTCGGCCGGATCATTTTATTGCCGATGCGGTTACGCAGATCCACTTCTTCGATCTCAAAGGGCACCCAGCGCAAAATATTCGGCAATCCCGCAGAGGCCAGGACATTGGAAATGGAATAGCTCATTCCAAGATTGGCGCTGACGGTGCGGTTAAACACCGGCTCACCGAGTTCGGGATCTTTAAAGACCGAAAAAACGTCCGTGGTCGCACCGCCGATATCTACTCCCAGAACCGTGATATTCTCTTTTTTGGCTATGACCTGCATGATCTCGCCGACGGCGCCGGGCGTGGGCATAATGGGCGCGTCGCACATAGCCATCAGTTCCTTATATCCCGGGGCCTGTGCCATTACATGTTCCATAAAGAGGTCGTGGATCTTATCGCGGGCCGGACCGAGATTTTCCCGCTCCAGAACCGGCCGCAGGTTGGGAACGATGCTCAGGTCCGTTTCCTCGGAAAGATTATCTTCGATTTCTTTGTTGGCCTTTTGATTTCCGGCATAAATAACGGGCAGTTTATAGTTGATACCCAGGCGGGGTTTGGGATTGGCGGCTTTCAGAAGTTCGGACATTTCCACCACGCCCTTGATATTGCCGGAATCCGTTCCTCCCGAGAGCAGGATCATGTCCGGGCGCAAGTGCCGGATCCGTTGGATCTTTTCGTGCGGCAAACGTCCGTCATTGGAAGCCAGAACGTCCATTACAATAGCGCCGGCACCCAGCGCGGCACGTTCTGCGGACTCGGCGCTCATGGCCTTGACAATACCGGTTACGACCATCTGCAGACCGCCGCCGGCCGAGCTGGTTGAAATATAGATATCAACACCCTTGTCCCCCTGTTGCGGGGTAATGATCTTATCGCCGTCCAGGATCTGACGGCCGCGCAATTCTTCCACCTCCTTGGCGGCGTTCAACACGCCGCGGGTCACGTCCTCAAAAGGCGCTTCCACAGTGGTCGGTGCCTCGCCGCGTACGACAAGCCGGTATTCGCCACCCTGTTTCTCGATCAGGATGGCTTTGGTTGTCGTACTGCCGCAGTCGGTGGCAAGAATAGATTTAATTGCATCCGCTTTCATAATTCCTCTTTTTTTCCTAACACTTATGCATTGCTCGCAGGTTTCGATTTTCAAGCTTGTAATGTATCATTTTTTCCGTAAAAAACCACCCTAAAGGAAAAATTTTATATACATATAGATCCAGAACAGGGGAGCGGTGACGGAGAGCGAATCAAAGCGGTCCAGAAAACCGCCGTGTTCCAGCAGGATATTGGAAGAATCCTTGACTCCGATCTCGCGCTTGATTTTGGATTCCACAAGATCTCCCAGCTGACCGAAGATCCCCGCACAAAGCGCAACGACAAAATAATCCACACCCGTGAAAAGAGGAACAAAGTCATAAATACGGAACAGCACCATGAACAGAACGCAAAACAAAAAGCCCGCAATAGCCCCTTCCCGGGTCTTCTTGGGACTGACACTGGGAAAAAGCGGGGTTTTACCGAGGAGTTTTCCAAAGTAAAAGGCCGCAATATCGGTAGCAAAAACGCCGATAATGACGGTAATAACAATGTTTCTCCCAATCTCCTCACCGTTGAACTGCATATTTCGCAGCAGGATCATTGTTCCCAGGCAAAGCCCCGGATAAATAATGGAGCCAATACCGACGAAAGACATCTTGAGGTATTCGCTTTTCTTGTAAAAGAGCAGACTGATATTCGTAAAGATGGCGGTGAAAACCAAAATCAGCACGACCAGGTCAAGCCGCAGCATATGCATGGCATAAAGGCAGAGCGGTGTCATAATTAATGCCAGGACCATCAGAACCCGCGGCGGGTAATTGATAAGCTTTAAAAGCTCATAAACCGAAAAAGCGGCGATAATGCTTACCAGCGCCAGAAACCACCAGTAGCCGAACCATGCCGCCAATAGAATCAGCGGAGCGCCAAGGAATCCAATGATAAGTCGTTGTTTATGAGAACGGTCCATATTTTTACTCAATCAAGAAAATATAATGAATTCAAGGGATGATTAATAATTTTTTTTCTTTATCCGTACAAGTATTGAGTGTCGATATGTCGAGTCGTTTAGTCGTCGAGTACAAAAACAATATCCGGTATGTTTTATCAATGAAAGCTATCCCGTATATCCTGTCCCATGGGGATTCCTTTGGGATTATCCTGTCAAAGAAAGCTATCCTGTATATTCTGTGATCTTGTCTGAAGAACATCCAGTTGATCCCGTCAAAAAGAACGTTGAGTCATCGAGTCGTTTAGTCGCCGAGTACAAAAACAATATCCGGTATGTTTTATCAATGTAACTATCCTGTATATCCTGTCCCATGGGGATCCCTTTGGGATTATCCTGTCAAAGAAAGTTATCCAGTTTATCCTGTCTAAAATAATATCCTGTATATCCCGTCCCACGGGGATCCCTACGGGAATATCCTATCAAAAAAACATCCCGTACATCCTGTCCAACAAACATCACTGCGGATTTATTCCGCGCCTGCCGTCCGCAGCTCCAGTGCCTTGTCGGGATGATCGGTAATGATCCCGTCGATACCGATATCCAGCAGCCGCTGCATTTCAGCGGGTTCATTGACCGTCCACTGCCAGAGCTCCATACCCTGAGCATGAACCTTCTTCAGCAGTTCCGGTGTGATATCCGTGGGGCGGCCTGCTCCAATTGCCGCTGCCTTGATCGCATCCGCATCCGCGATGACTGTGCTGTCAACCACGCTGCGCAGATACAGCAGCGGAATGTCCGTATCCAGCCCGCGCATTTTTTTGAGGACTCCGTAATCAAAAGCAAAGATGATAACCCGGTCTCGCATGTTCAGATCCCGGATCGTTTCCAGCACGGCCGCTTCAATATCCGGCACCTTGATCTCCACACAGACCCGGATCTTGTTCTTTGCCAGCCGCAGCGCGCGTTTCAGCGTGGGGATGCCTTCGCGTTCGAACCGGTCCCCAAAACGCTTCGGGTAGCCGGCGCGGACTTTGCGGATTTCCCGGAAATCCATATCGGCAACTTTTCCCGTCATGCCGTTCGAACTGACACG
>JAQULT010000023.1 GCA_028718545.1 Fidelibacterota bacterium
AAAACGTTTTGTAACCATACGCGCAAAATAATATATATCAATTTTCTTAAAGAACAGGGAAGACTACACTTCCCTGTTCTTTTTTAGTTCTCAAATATATCCGGGTTTTCGGTTCCGGATCTTATTAACTCCTGTAACGCCTTTCACTACAACAAATCACGGCGCCGGTCAAGATTCCGGTAATGGATCGCTTCGCTGAGATGCGAAGCCGATATTTCTGCAGCGGTGTCAAGGTCGGCGATCGTGCGTGCCACCTTCAGAATGCGGGTATAAGCCCGGGCGCTGAGTCCCAGCCGGGTCAGCGCGATCTTCAGCAGCTGCCGGCATTCTTCGTTCAGTGTACAGTGACGTTTGATCTCGCGCGGACCCATATGGGCGTTGCAGTGAATGCGTGGATTGCTGCTGAAACGCCGGGTCTGGATATTTCTCGCCGCCTCCACGCGCTTGCGAATACTTTCCGAAGATTCGCTGTCTTCGCGTCCGCTGAGCTCTTCATAACTGACCGTCGGCACTTCAATGTGAATGTCGATGCGGTCAAGCATGGGCCCGGAGATACGGCTGAGGTAATGCTGGATCTGTCCGTAACTGCAGCTGCATTCGTGCTGTGGGTCCCCGGAGTAACCGCAGGGACAGGGATTCATGGCGGCGATCAGCATGAATTTTGCCGGATAGGTCAACGAGGTCAGCGCCCGGCTGATGGTAACCTGACCGTCTTCCAGCGGCTGACGCAGGACCTCCAGTACATTCTTTTTGAATTCGGGGAATTCATCCAAAAACAGAACGCCGTTATGAGCCAGGCTTACTTCTCCGGGACGTGGAATGCGGCCGCCGCCGACTAACGCACTGTCGCTGACAGTATGGTGCGGAGAGCGGAATGGGCGGCGGGTGATCAATCCCTGATCCGAAATATCCTCATAGATCGAATAGATTGCCGTCGTTTCCATCGCCTCTTCCAGCGTAAGGTCCGGAAGAATGGTGGGGAAACGTTTGGCCAGCATGGATTTTCCCGAACCCGGCGGACCGATCATCACGATATTATGGCCGCCGGCCGCGGCGACTTCCAGCGCTCGCTTTACATGCGCCTGCCCGCGGACTTCCGAGAAATCATGGCCCACCGCTTCGCGGACCCGGAAATATTGATCGACATCAATTGTGACGGGCGGACGCCAGGCGGGATCATTGACGATCTGTACGGCGTCGCACAATTTGTCTACGCCCCAGACACTGCAATATCCCGGCATAGCGGCCTCAACGGCATTGGCGCTGGGAACTATGAGCCGCTTCTGACGGAAGTGCTTCATCCCGATGGCAACGGGAAGAATTCCGCGAGAAGGACGCAGACTTCCGTCCAGGGCCAGTTCGCCGATCAGCACCGTATCCTCAAGCATGCTTTCATTGACCATCCCGGATACCGCCAGCAGCCCCATTGCCAGTGACAGATCAAAACCGCTGCCTTCTTTGGGAATGTCAGCCGGAGCCAGGTTCTGGATGATCTTTCCTCCCGGCATATGCAAGCCGGAAGACTTAATGGCCGACAAGAGTCGCGAAAAACTTTCCTTAACCGCTTTTTCGGGCAGCCCGACAATAAAATATTTGGGCGTGCTCGGATCCATCCGCGTCTCGACCGTGACTTCGTAAGCGTGGATCCCGCGAAGACCCGCAGAATAACAACGTGAAACCATGCCGAAAAATACGGAATAATTGGCGGGAGAAAAGGGGCAAATTTCCGGTTGTGACCGGGATCACAGGATGTATAGGACAATATTTTAGACAGCTCGGCATTCTTTTGATCCTTGAATTCTGGGCACTGGGCACCGGGAAGAGGAAGTTTAGAAGTTTAAGAAGATAAGAATTTTAGTTAGTGGAATGATCTTGAATATTGAATCTTAAATATTGAATCAAAATCTCGACTTGACATCTCAGCATGTCGACTTTCTTTCACCGCGTTTACGCAAGATCTCGCCGGGATTTCCGGCAATATTCAGGAGTCGATTTCTTTAAACCAAATATATTCATAGGTGTTGCCGAGCAGATCGCTGCAGCCCACAGAAACCCGTAATAAACCGAAAATGTCCCGCGGCGGCCGAATGGAAATCTCGTAAAAATCGACATCCCGCATGGATTCATCGTAAAGATTGCAGATATTGAACATACGGCCACCCTCCCCGTCTCCATACAAACCGTCAAATTGCAGCGAGAGATCCTTGAATAAGAGTCCCGGGTCTGCTTCGGTACCATCCGGGAAGCGGTATGTCAGACTTACGGAGCTTAATTCGCCCTCCGCATTTGTATGAAGTGTCGGAACAGGTATGATCAGATAGGGCAGCACCCCTTCGCTGGAATACTTAAGGTGACGATCGGGTTGCGTTCCGACACTTAGCCGGTATGTCCCCATTTTAAACGGAGCAGGTGAACTGGTGTTGACAAACATATGGCTATCATTGGGAGCTTCGATCTTAAAGGACGCAATAAAATCCCCACCGTCCAGATAGAGCTCTTGCCAGGTTGTAATTTCCGCATAAGGATCCTCCAGGGGACCGCTGAGCCGGATATTTTCCTGTTCCGGACTGATATTCCTTCCGCCTTCGGCGCGCAGCGAATAGCGGATATCCAACGCGCTATTATCAAAAATTTGTGCCGTACGCGCAGACGTCCCGTAAAGACCGCCCCGCATGGTGAACTGACCGGATAAAAGGATGTGCTTTTCGTTCAGAATATCGGGAATACTGTCTTGATCACTGTCAATATTCGCGGCGATCGCGGCATAATAACGCCCCAGCTGCTGATAGAAAGCAATTTCCCTGTCACCCAGAATAATCTCGTTCCCGAGAGGATCATGTGCCGGAATGACGGCATATTCATCCAGGTTCAGGTCCCCAAGATCGATCACGATGTTCATTCCATCCGAATGTCCCACCAGGGGGAGCACATTCAGGCCGCCGCAGAACAGATTGCCGATATAATTGTAAGCGCTGTCCAAAAAGGCCAGAACAACTGCAGTTCCGGCGGGACGGGATATACTGAAAACACCGTTCTGAATATCTCCGAGCGTATATTCGTTCCCTTCGAACAGCAGCACGTATCTTGCCGCTTCAAGTCCTTCAGGATCTTCCGTATGCAGTGCCGTTTTTGCCAAAGACACGGGAGGAATACTGCCGCGGATGCGGACCTTTGTTTCCGTTATTATCCGGAGAAGATCGCATTGTGTCAGCATCAGTGCGGCTGACAAGAGGATTATAATGAATGCCGCTTTCTTTTTCATTTTCCATTGCCTTTCCCGGAACGGAAATGCTTCCGTTTTGCAAACTGTTGAAAAACGTTGATGTACTTTAACGCTCTCGGGTATTTGCCGCCTTGTTTCTATTGAATAAAAAAATGTAGGCCGAATTCGGATAAATGTCAACGCATATTTTTATACCGGCCTTTACCGGACAGCCGTTTTAAGGATGAAAAATGTGTCCCCGGTCACATCCCTTTCTCCCCGCTTGTCTCTGATACCGCCTTTTGTTATTTTTTACCCAAGAGCGGGGATCTATGGCTGTCTTGAAAAAAATATTAAGCCTTGGCTGCCTGGCCGTTTTTTCCTATGCGGCGCTATGGTATCTTGATGATATCCTGGATCTGTCGCAGTACCTAATTTCCCGGGATGAAACCCCGGCGCTTTTCTATTCCGTTGACCCGACAGCTTTCCCGGATACCTTTTCGCTCGGTTGTGTAGTCTCCCCGACTTACCGTGCCTTTGGGGTCCGGGAAGGCCTTTTATGTCTGGCATTTTCACGGCTATCCTTTGCGGTCAATGCGCAATACCATTCTCTGATGGGCAACTACCGGCTTACCGCCGCTTTTCCCCTCCTGCGGGAAAAACAGATCCGCGCCGGCCTGCAGATCCACTACGCCCTTTCCCATATCCCGGGATATGAAACCCGGCAGGCGCTTTCCTGCTCCGCTGCACTTCGTATTATTCCCCATTCCCACTGGCGGATTTTTATCTTCAACCGGAATTTTCTGGATCTCAGCGTGGATGATCAGGTCCCTTTTCTGGAGCCCCTGCTGCATGCGGGACTTACTTATGCGCCGGGCGGCATTTTCCGTGTCAGCTGCGGTCTGCGGAAACGCGCTTCGTATGACTGGCAGTTCTATGGCGCGTTTTCCTGTTCGCCTCTTCCGGCTCTGCAGATGGGACTGCAATATGATTATCCCCAATCCGCTTCCCGCATCATGCTGCGGCTTTCTATCCGCCGCTGGGAGTTTTGCGGATGGGTACAGCTGCATCCCCGTCTGGGAATATCCTTCATAAGCGGTCTTGCCTATGCTTTTTAAACTCAAGATCTGTGTTTGCTGCGTCTTTTTGTGGAGTGTCACGCTTTTTGCAGGGACTCCCGAAGATTCTCTGGGCTTTGCGGAACTGCTTTCTGCGAACTATTTTGAAGAATTGGACTGCGATGCCCGTTTCAGCCTGCAGTTCCGTCTCCGGGAGCGTAGCGATTATAAGGGCAACTGCCATATCGAACGGGGACCTTTTTCCTTTTACCTGCGCAGTTCCGGAGAACAGGGCGATCCGCAAACCACGGCCGGATTGGCCTGTGCTTCGCAGCGCTGGCATGCGGGAATAGGCCGGGGGCGTCCGCATATCGCACGGGGAATGATCCTGGGCAATACCATGATGGGTTTTTCTGCGGATCCCCGGAGCAATTACCGTATGAGCAGCAATCGCATCGGGATACGGAATTACAGCTACTATCCTTCCTTACTGTATCTGGGGGGCACGATCCGCGGAATCTCGCTGACGGCGATGTGTATTGACCGGGTCCCGGTGCTGCTTCAGGGCCTTGAGCGGAATAATTTTTCCTCCGGTATCGCTCTTTTTCTTGGCCGGCCGGGTATTCTGGAAAGCTGGTGCGAATACCGTGCGGCGTCATGGAGGGCAAGCCTGGATATCTCCTTTACCCGCCAGGGATGGAATCATGCCTGCGCCGATCTTTTCTTTCACTGCGGTGCTTTGCAGCTGCACGCGGGCTCTTTGGCCTGTGCCGGGAACTTCACGGGATTTAAAAGCGATGCCGGCTGGGGCGTATCCCCGCAGGCGTTCAGCCGTGGTTTCTGCGGAGGAATATCCTTTTCCGCGGAACAGTGGAAATTCAAAGGCAGCGCTTACCGCATTGCGGAGCCTGAAAACCTGCGCCGGCGCCTTTATCTGGATCTGCAATACCGGAATAAGCGCTTGAATGCGGGTCTCGGTCTGCAGGTTAAAAACATCTGCAGCATTGCCGCTTCAGATATTTTTCCCTTTCCCCGAACCTTACATTGCATGCGGGATATCCTCCTGAAAGCGGGGATCAAATATACCCTTTCTACAGCTTTGCAAATCGATATTCAGTTGCTTACAGACCTTCTCCACCGGCAGGCGGGAGCGGCTTCTTTACGTCTGAGCTACCGTAAAGACCGGGATATTCTCCGCCTGCAGATCACCCGTGGCGCCAGTGCCGAAACCGTGATCTACCTGCTGCGCCCCCTGGATACAAACAGCTATTCCATCCAGCGCATGCCACTGACAGAAAGTGTTTATGTCGATCTTGTCTATGCGCGAATGCTCGGTCCGCTGCACTGCAGTATTCTGGTGAACGCATCCGGACTGATGTTCAAAATGACAATGAAAACCTGAACCCTGCCTTTTTCCGCAATTATTAAGCCGGATTAACCATAAATAGATGCCGCCCTGACGCAAATCCTTTTGTATCAGATGAAATTGGGATTAAATTACTGTGATGAGCGAAAATACAAATAAAGCGGTAATATTGTGGGTTGACGACGAGATCCATCTTCTGCGTCCGCATATTTTATTCCTGGAAGAAAAAGGCTACGAAGTTAAAACTGCAACGAACGGTGTGGATGCGCTTGAGATCATTAAGCACGAATATGTCAGCGCCGCCCTGCTTGACGAGATGATGGACGGGCTTGACGGGCTGGCGGTGCTGGAACAGATCCGCCTTCTGCGTCCCGGAATGCCGGTGGTCATGATCACGAAGAACGAAGAAGAATCCCTTATGGAAGACGCTATCGGCAAAGAGATCTCCGACTATCTGACCAAACCCATTAATCCTTCGCAGGTGCTGATGAGCCTGAAAAAGATCTTTGACCGCGCCGATATCGCCCGGGAAGCCCGCGCCCGGGAATTCATGAGCTTTTACCGGCAAAGCAGCGAGGCGCTCTACGGCGGGATTTCATCTCTGCAGGAATGGGCTCGCCTTCATGAACGGCTCGCGTTCTGGCAGATCGAATTCGACAAGAACATTCAGTATGACCTTGAGCATTTTCTTGAAGAGCTGACCGTAACCGCGAACCGGGAATTCGAACGGATGGTCGCCAATAAATATGCTTCCTGGGTGCGGCAGGAGGCGCCGGACATTCCCCTGTCCCCGCAACTTATGGATACCTATGTCGCTCCGCTTTTAAAGGAAAACAAAAAGACCTTTTTTATTGTGGTCGACTGTATGCGCTATGATCACTGGCTGGCGGTGGCCCCTCTGTTCTACGATCAGTTCGATCTGCGACTGGAATCCCATCTTAGCATTTTGCCGACGGCTACGCCCTATAGCCGGAATGCCATTTTTGCCGGCATGTTTCCGGATGCCATCAATATAAAATATCCGGATATTTATGCCGATCCCGACAGTGAAGAAAGCATGAACCGCTACGAAGACAAACTACTGGCGGATTATCTGAAAAAATCCGGGATCTTTCTGAAGAACGGGCATTCTTTTCACAAAGTCAGCGATTCGAAATTCGGCGATAATCTGGCAAACCGTTTTTCGGATATCCGCAATAACGATCTTATCGTCCTTGTAGCGAATTTTGTCGATATTCTCGCACACAAGCGTTCCGTTTCCGATGTTCTGCTTGAGATCGTTCCCGATGAAACGGGCTACCGCAATGTGGTCCGTAACTGGGTGGAGAACTCCTATCTGCGCCGGATGATCGAGCTGGCCGGTGAAGCCGGCTTCAACATCGTAATCAGTTCCGACCACGGCAGTTTGCGCGTAAACCGCGGAGCGGTGGTGAAAGCGGACCGGGACTCCACCGACAGCCTGCGTTACAAGACCGGCAGAAATCTTGTGGTTTCGGGAAAATCCGCACTCTATATCAAAGAAGCAGCGGAATACCGTCTCCCGCAGACCTCCCTGACCGCCACCTATATCTTTGCCCGTGACGATTATTTTTTCCTGTATCCGAACAATATGAAAAAGTATGAAAAGATCTATCCCGGTACCTTCCAGCACGGCGGTGTATCCCGCGACGAAATGCTGCTGCCGGTTGCCCTGCTGAGGCCGAAACGATGAAGGATTTTCATTACCGTTTCCGTACGCATTCTCCAAAAGAAACCATGGCGCTGGGAGAAAAGCTGGCCGCAAAGCTGAAGGCGGACCGGGCCCTTTCTCTTTACGGCGACCTTGCCGCGGGAAAAACAACCCTGAGTAAAGGGATCTGTATGTATCTGAATGCCGACCAGCCGGCGACCTCCCCGACCTTTACCCTGATTAACGAATACCGGGGGGATCTTCCCGTTTTTCATTTTGACTGTTACCGCATCAAACACCCGGACGAGATCATTATGCTGGGATTTGAAGAATACCTCGAGGCCGGCGGGATCGTGCTGATCGAATGGCCGGAACGTATCGCCGAACACCTTCCCGCGGATTGCATTGATGTCCATATGCGGGTCGTGAATGAACATACCCGGGATATTGAGATCTTTTCGCCTTTCGAACTGGAGCTGCAATGATACTGGCTATTGAAACCTCTTCGAAAGTCTGCGGCGTTTCCCTGCACGACCGTGATCTCTGCGTAGCCGAACGCTTTCTGGAAGAAGAACGCGTGCACGCGGAGAAATTGGTTACGCTCACCGCAGAACTCCTGGAAGAACAGCAAATCCGTATCCCGTCGCTGCAGGCGGTGGTGGTTTCCGCAGGGCCCGGGTCTTTTACCGGTCTGCGTATCGGAATGAGCTTTGCAAAGGGATTGGTGTATCCGCATCGCATTCCGCTGGCGGCGGTCAACAGCATGTATGCCTATATTGCCTCCTGCCGGGATTTGATCACTGCGGAGGAAAAAGCACTTTGGCTTATCCGGTCACACCGCGATTTTGTCTATATGGCATCCTACGCCCCGGAATTCCCGAAGCTCCGGATCCGCTTTGGCAAGACCGGGGAGATCGTGCAGTCTTATCCGGATTGCCGGCACCTGATCAGTAATACGGTTCCGGAAGTTCCACTGCCGGGGATCCGCATTACACGGCGTTCAATCCTGCCTTCAATGATCGGAAATTACTATCAGCAATACGAACCCGGCAGCGCCAATTGTGATTACGACAGCCTGGTCCTGGAATACGGAATGGCCTATAAACCGAAAGAATGGGTCGACGGGACATTGCAATGATCCGGATCCGCCCGATGGTTCCGGACGACATTCCGGATATTGTCAATATCGAAAAGGCCTGTTTCCCGGATCCCTGGAATGCACTGCTCTTTTATATCGAACTCCGGCATCCGGATGTTCACAGTCTGGTGGCCGCCGACCGAAAAAAGTGCTGTGCCTATCTGATCTTCAGGAAGGAAGAAAAAGGATTGCACATTCTGAATCTTGCCGTGATCGAATCCCACCGGCGCCGGGGTATAGCCGGGAAGCTCTTAAGGAGGATGCTGCATTATGCAAAACGGGTCTCTGCTCCCGCGCTTATTTTGGAAGTCAGCGAGAACAATACCGCCGCCCGCGCTTTCTATACCGCAAAAGGTTTTGAGGTCTATGGCCGGGAAGCGGGTTACTACGAGCATGACGCCTCGGATGCATTGCGAATGATGAAGAAACTGGAGAAAATGTGAATATACTGCTGGTAAACGACGATGGTATTGCGGCACCCGGCATTGCGGCGCTTTATGAGGCCGTGCGGGATCTGGGCAATGTTGATGTGATCGCCCCGGAGGGAGAACGCTCCGCCGTCAGTCACAGCATTACCCTGGATAAGCCTATCTCTGTCCGGAAATACATCCGCGACGGGCTTTTTGAAGGGATTGCCGTGGGTGGATCCCCCGCGGATTGCGTCAAGCTCGCATTGAACGAACTGCTGGACAGACGGCCCGACCTTGTGCTTTCCGGTATTAATCTGGGCTGTAACTCGGGATTGAATGTCATTTATTCCGGAACGGTCGGCGCCGCTGCGGAAGCGGTCTTCAACGGTATCCCCGGTGTTGCGGTAAGTCTGACCACTTATCAGGATCCCAACTGGGAACCTGCAAAGATCTTTATCCGTAAACTGGTACAGCGCATCGCCGAACGGAGTATTCCGGAGGGTGTCCTGCTGAACGTAAATGTTCCCAATGTCACGGATGGCGCCGAAATCGCCGGGGTCCGGATCACCGAACAGGGCATGGCGCAATGGCAGGAGGCTTTTCAGAAGCGAACCGATCCAAAGGGGCGGACCTATTACTGGATGTCCGGATCCAAAAAAGAAATGCCGGGAAATGAAACAATCGATGATACTGCCATAAAAAATAATTATATTTCCGTTACGCCGGTACAATTCAACTTGACGGCCTATGCGGAAATGAAAGAAATTCACGCACTGGAGCTGGAATATTAACGTCTTAAGCGAAACATTGCGGAAAGCGTTGCTGATCTTCCTTGCTGCCGGCACGCTTTTACAAGCTGCGGATCGCGCTACGGTCGACCAGGGTGTCCGTCAGTTTAAACGCGGCGCCTACGATCGTTCACTGCAGATCTTTCGGGAAATTTACGATTCCGAATCTCCCGAAACCAATGTTTTTGCAGCAATTTCCCTCTTTATGATCATTCGCTCCGAATATGAGCTGGGCAATAACAAGAACGTTATTGCCGAAAGCCGGCGCTTCGAAAAAGAATTCCCCTCCAGCCGCTATCTCCCGGACGTCCGTTTTGAACGCGCAAAAGCACTGACAAAGGAACAGCAGTATGTCCCGGCATTGCTTTCCGCAATTTCCGTTCTTTCCGGCAATGCCGACGCGGTATTGAAAAACGATGTCCGCGCTTTCAGCAATGATCTCTCGCGTTATTACATGGCTGCCGCAGACCTTGCCATGATCGAAGCACTGGTCCCGGCCGGGGAAGCGCTGGACTGGTTTACCCTGCTGCGTGCGGAACAGGCCTTAATGCAGAACGATATGAAAAGCGCGGAAATGCTTCTGCATTCCGGGAAAGACATTCCTCCCGCTTCACCGGCAGGCATCAAACGGCAAGAACTGGTAAAATCACTCGAAAAAAGTAAAAGCGGCGAACAGAAAGGCGAAGAGATCAATATTGCGGTCGCACTGCCGCTGAGCGGACGTTATTCGGATACGGGAAATGAACTTTTGGACGGCATCAAACTTGCCTATGAAATGCGCCGCAATGAAAGCAAAAGGCCTTACAATTTGATCATCATCGATACGGAAAGCGATGTAAAACGCGCACTGATCAATTTAAAAAAATTGCTTGACATTCAAAAGATATCCGCCATTTTGGGACCCCTGAACAGTGATGTCGCCATTTCCATGGCACCGCTCTGTGAGTATGCGGGCATACCCCTGATCACGCCGACCGCCACCGCAGATGACCTGACTCGGATGGGTTCTTCGATCTTTCAATTGAATCCCGAACAAAAACAACGGGCGGAAAGCCTCGCCGATTATACAACCGATTCTCTGAAATACCGGCGCTTTGCGATCGTTGCGCCTGCGGACGACTACGGTCTGGAGATCTCTACCGCCTTTACCCGGCGGGTCGAACGCAACGGCGGCAAGATCGTTCAGCAGATCTGGTACAGCGGAATCCCGACGGATATCAACGACAAACTTGCGGCACTGAAAACAGATGCGGAATATCTCCCCGCCTATTTTTCCTACCTGAACGGATTCTACCAGGCACGCGCAGCAGGATTTTTCGACCCTCTGCAGGAAAGCGAGGATAAACTTCTTTATACCAGCGCACTGGACAGTATTTTCACCGATTCCCTTCATTATTCGGATATCCGGACCGATTCCCTTTATGCGGTTCGGGAAGAAACGGAAATTCCTCCCGATACCACCTTTTTACTGGAAACCCTGTGGCCGGACAATCCCGAGATCTACAGCGTGATCCTACAGGGCCGCGAATCCGAAAGCGGTACGGATCCCGATTCTCTGATCCGCGCCTTTATCCGCCACTCCGGCAACTGGCTTTCCCGCGAGATCAGCCTGGAAGAAAAATACCGCACCGTGATCAGCGACAGCATCTGTATTCTGCTGGACGCCGTCGAACGCGATACTCTGCCTTCCTGGATCTGGGATTTTCTCGCGGAATACCGTCCGGTTCCCATTCCGGAAAAATATCTTGATAACTACTTTTTCGCCCCCCTGGGTGAGGATATTCCCCTGAATATTCCCTATATCGACCTGGCGCTGGTGGACTCGCTGAAAATTGAATTGACAAATCTTGATTCCATTTCCGCACTGTGGCTGCTGGCAGAAACGGATACGGTCCTTTTTCCCTACCTTTTCCCCTTTGAGCAGTACGGTATCGATGCCGTATACCTGCCGGTACCGCAAAACCACATCCAATACCTGGCGCCCCAGTGGGCGAAGAACCGTTTCCCCACGCATTTGCTTGGCGACGGAAACTGGTATAATACCAGTCTGCTCGAGCGCTATAAATCCAATATTGACAGTATGATCATCGCCAGCGATTACTACTGGGATTCCCGGGATATCCAGCTCCGGCGTTTTGCCAAGAATTTTACCGACAAAACCGGGCTCCAGCCCAACCGTATCCACATTTACGGTTACGAAAGCATGGACCTGCTGATGAGCCTGATCGAAAAAAGCAGTCCCGACCCGGAGGATATCCGTCAGCAGCTTCTGAATCTTGAGGAACAGTACGGCATTATTCGCAGGATCGTCTTTAATGCGGAAAAACCCCGCAGCAGTTCCGGCGTACGGCTTATTCGCTTTTATAAAGGCAAAATTAGTTTAATCCAATAAAGTATTATCGTTTTTTAGTTTTTCCAGGAGCGGCAGATCACCTTCCAGCAGATCGAAGCGGGGGATCTGGTCCGGACGGACCCAGGCCGTTTTGCCGAATTGCAGGTTCTGTACGGTATTTTCATATTGAAGGACAAGATAGAACAGCAACTCAAAAGGTTCTTCTCCCTTATATTGATAGCGGTAACTCATATAACGTTCACTGCTGATAACCCGGATGCCCAGTTCTTCAAACAGTTCGCGCCGTAAAGCCTCCGAAGGATTTTCGTTTGCTTCAACTTTACCGCCGGGAAATTCCCATTTCTGGGGAAAACGTTCGGATTGCGCATGCCGCCGGCAGATCAGATAGTAGCCGCTGATCCCGATAATACCCGCAACGACCTGCAGCATCAGAAATCCTTTTTGTTTTTTCCCGTCTGTATTTTACGAATATTTTCGCGATGAGTAAACAGAATATAGAAAGGAATGGCAATACTGAAGCAGAGCATCTGCAGAGAAATGCTCATTTCCGTGAAGAAGTGGAAAAAGATCGTTGACAGCGGAAAGAAAAATGCGGCTCCCATGGAAGCCACGCCGGATTGCCGCGACAGGAGCAGGATCAGTATAAAAGCTGCCATGCAGATCAGTCCGATCTGCCAGCTGAAGGCAAAGATAATGCCGGCGGTTGTCGCAACCGCCTTGCCGCCGCGGAAACCGATATAGACCGGGAAGGTATGACCGATCAGAACCAGTATTCCCAGAACGATGCGGGCGGTTTCAAGGGAAAAAAGCCCTGTGATCAGCGGGGGCATCCAGTAAAGGACCGCAAAACCCTTGAAGGAATCGAAAATAAATGTGGTCAGACCGGCCAGCCAGCCCAGATTCCGGATCACATTGGTGGTGCCGACATTGCCGCTGCCGTGGTCGCGAATATCGTAATCCCGTCCCTTCAGAATCTTTCCCAAAATCCAGGCCGTCGGAACGGAACCGATAAAATATGCGATAATCAAAACCATGATGCTTGATAAGTACATGTCCTTCTCCTGTGTTTTTTATTCCCGGCATAACCCCGATCAATGCCCGAACACAAAAAATATAGTGCCGTAAGGATTATTTAACAATGTTTTTATCAGCCAAAATAGCGCTTCAGCTGGTTGCTGGCCTGGCGGTATCCTTCCTCGATCGCCATTTCGTGCCGCTTAAAATCCCAGATCTTCATTTTATCCGCAATGTCAATGTAAAGGGCAAGATCGGGAGGATAAAGCTTCATGCTTTTAAAGGTGGTCTCCGTTGACGTGATCGCCATGGTACGGGAAAGGATTTTGCTTATTCCCGGAGCCTCGTTCTTTTCGCTTTCTTCCTTTTCCTCATCGGGAAAGATGTCAAGCGCCTCCGGAAAATCGTCGTTTAAAGATGTTTTCAGCAGGCCGACGCCGATACGCATCGATAAGCGGTGTTTATCCAGTGCGCGCAACGGCACCGAATCCCGTGTTCCGCCGTCAACCAGAAGCAACCCGTTCGCGGAGAAGGGGCGAAAAATACCCGGCACGGAGATGCTGGCCCGAATAGCGTCTGCGATGCGCCCGCGGTGAATATAGTAGAGACGTCCGCTCTTCAGATCAACGGTGGCGGCATAAAAGGGGATCCTGCAGTCTTCGATGCGTTTCTCGCCCAGTATTTCCAGCAAGAGATTATGGATGCGCTTAATACTTACCAGACCACTCCGCAGCGACATTTTAAAATGATCGAACATATTATCGCCGAGTTCCTGCGAAAGTTCAATGAGCGCATTGACGGATTTCCCCGAAACGTAAAGACCCCCGACCAGCGCGCCTGCGCTGTTCCCGCTGATAACGGCCGGGCGGATATGGTATTCTTCAAGCGCTTTCAAAACGCCTACATGCGCCAGGCCCAGCGCGCCGCCGCCGCCCAGCGCTAAACCTGTCCTGCCACGCTTTATCCGGTGCAGCATTTGTTGCGGATTCATGCCTTGTTCCTTTTTATGCAATCTGTATTCTTTGCATAAATGAGTAAGGGAGAAAAGATGTTTCCTTAAAAAAAGGCAGGTTAGCCTGCCTTTTGTAATTTACTTTTCCAATTGCTTCTTTTTTTCCAGCAGCGGGGGTATGCTGAGGAAAAGAATGGAGACAATAATGATGCCTGCGCCGATCAGCTGGCTGGTGGCGGGCAGATGCTGCCCCGGGAACAAGGCCAGGAAAAAGGAGGCAATAACCCCGGCAAGAATGCTGGAGGAACGGTTGACCGGGATACAATAGGTGTTTTCATTCTTGTCCAGGAACACCAGCGTTCCAAAGAAGCCGGTACCCTGCGACATTACGCCAATCAGTACCAGCGCCCAGAGATAAGGCTGATTCCAGTGTATTGTCCAGCCCATGCGGACT
This sequence comes from Fidelibacterota bacterium, assembly GCA_028718545.1. GTDB lineage: Bacteria > Fidelibacterota > Fidelibacteria > Fidelibacterales > Fidelibacteraceae > M50B103. The sequence goes on from JAQULT010000023.1 coordinate 14,405, forward strand.
TCCGCTCCGACATCGCCCTTAAACAGGGCAAAGATCGCCAGAATGATCACTAGAGTCGGAGTGGAAACCATCGTTTCTTCGACAAAATACCGGAGATTGACATCTTTGCTATCCGATTTGGCATTTCGGCTCATGAACTGGAAACGCATAAAGTAACTTAACAGATAGATCAGGATCACCAGCCCCGCCATCAACGGGATATTAAAATTATTGGCATCAAAGATGTTGATCAGCAATGCCAGAAAAGCGCCGACCAGTCCCGCCCAGGAAAACCAGCGGACCTTGCGTTTGGTGATCGCATCCACAATGGGGCCGATGATCAGAACGCCGCCCCGCATCAGCAGCATGGCCATAACAATGCTCAACCCTTCAAAGGTGTATGCCAGCGTGGTGGTGCCGATGATCAGGGAGGTAAAAAGCCCGGACAGGACGGTCCATTTTGTCGGATGCGGAACGCTGATGCCAAAAACCTTGCTGTGGCTGGCATATTTCCACCACCCCAGAATGCTGATCACAATGATCATGGTGATCAGCGTGGCCAGTGCGGTAACGGGCAGAATGCTGAAACCGTCCATGCCCTTCCCGTCCAGTGAGGGAAGCAGCCCCTTGCTCATGATCTTGGTCATCAGGCTATAGGGTATGTAGGCCGCAAAATAGCCGAAAGCGAAGCCCCAGATGCTGTAATCGGCCAGAAATTGTTTGAAGGTACGTTTTTCCAAAATAACCTCTGTTTTTTAAAGAATTTACTTTTTCTTTTGAATTGCCCACAGTTCGCTGAAGCATTTGTCCAGTGCGGGACCGAGTTTGGCAAAATCATTGGTGACTTCGGGCATGTTGTGCAATACGGCATAGGGGATCTTATGTCCTTGCAAATGAATAAATTCGGCGTCCTTGCCCCGGAATGTCTCCCAGTCGATCTCTTTGTACATGTGTTCCAGTTTATGGTCCGGCAAGCCGTGTTCCAGGATGGAATCGGGCCGCTGGGGATTATACCGGCGGCGGTTCTTGCGCAGGGATTCCTCATAAGGCACATCAATATACATTATGCAGGCTTTTTTCAGAATATCCCCGGAGAGATGCCGGAAAGCCGATGTATAACCGCCGTGTTCCGAACCGCGGCTGAATTCCAGGATCGTAGTCGTGTTTTCCGCATAACCCGTATCACGCAATTTTTTCTGATATTCCAGAGAAATGCGCTCGATCAGAAGGTCCCACTGATACTGATAAAGGAAGTACCCTTCTTTGTCGGTGTGAATGCGCGGTTTTTTCAGGATCTTTTCAAGTATGGCGTCCTCTTCAAACCAGGTCCATAGCATGGGAAAATCATCGATCTCTTCAAAATGATTGATATGAAAACGCTGCAGGCGTTCTTCAACGGGGGTTTTCTTTAAATAATCAATGACTTCCGATTTTCCGGCGGCGGGCCTTCCCATGAGAATAATGATCTCAAAATGCTTTTCCATAAGGTCTCCTTGATTGCAAATTATAACATGATGAAAAGTAACATTTTTCGTCCGGAATTAAAACAGAAAACTTTGGATCTGCTTTATAAAAAGGCCGGATTCCGCGGCGGCGGCACGGTGTGTTGCGCCTCCTTTTATCCGAACGCCTCCGGAACAAAGGGGTTGCTTTCATTGGCCGAAACCGCTAACTTTAATCTTTTGAAGGATATGCATGATGAAGCCCTTAATTCTTGTTACCGGCGGTGCCGGCTATGTCGGCAGCCATACCTGCCTGTCCCTTTTGGAAGCCGGCTATCCGGTCGTGGTTGTGGACAATCTTTCCAACAGCAAAGCGGAATCCCTAAGAAGGGTTGAAAAGCTCAGTGCCAAAAAGCTGTTCTTCTATCCCGTGGATATTTGCGATCCCGAAGCGTTAAAAAAGGTTTTTATGCTCCATTCCGTCGGTGCCGTTATCCATTTTGCCGGCTTTAAGGCGGTCGGCGAATCGGTGGAAAAACCGCTGGAATATTATCATAACAATGTTTACGGAACGATGGTATTGCTGGAATGTATGCGGGAAGCGGGCGTTCGAACGATCATTTTCAGTTCTTCCGCTACGGTTTACGGCATGACGGAAAAAGTCCCGTTCCGCGAGGATGCGCCGACTTCAGCGACCAATCCTTATGGGCGCAGTAAACTTTTTATCGAACATATCCTCTTGGATCTCTGCGTTGCGGATCCCTCCTGGCGGGTAACTCTGTTGCGCTATTTCAATCCCGTCGGTGCCCACCCCAGCGGCGAGATCGGTGAGGATCCCCGGGGGATTCCCAACAATCTGATGCCTTTTGTTTGTCAGGTTGCCGTAGGGCGTCTGAAGGAACTGCAGGTCTTCGGCAACGATTATCCCACTCCGGACGGTACCGGTGTCCGCGATTATATTCATGTCCTTGATCTTGCAGAAGGCCATGTAAAAGCGCTGGAAGCCGCCGAGACCCAACAGGGTGCGGCCATTTACAACCTGGGAACCGGACGCGGACACAGCGTGCTGGAATTGATCCGGGCCTTTGAAAAAGCCAATGGCATTAAGATCCCTTATTCGATCAGCGGTCGCCGTCCCGGCGATATCGCGGCATCCTATGCGGATGTGCAAAAGGCAGAAAAATGCCTGAACTGGAAGACGCAGCGGACGCTTGAGGATATGGTGCGGGACGCCTGGAACTGGCAGAAAAAGAATCCGGAGGGTTATGCGTAAATTCAGCATTATCGCGCATCGCGGAGCTTCCGGCTATGCCCCGGAAAATACCCTCGCCGCTTTTGCCCGGGCAGTAGAACTAAAGGTCGACGCGGTCGAATGCGATGTGCAGATCTGCCGTTCGGGCGAGGCGCTGGTCTTCCATGACCGCCGCCTGAAACGCATTACCGGAAAACGTGGAAAATTCCGCCGTAAAAAACTTGCGGAACTGCGCAAGCTGGATGCGGGGAACGGGGAAACGATCCCCACCCTGAAAGAGGTCCTGGATCTGCTGGATGCACGCTGTGCCATCAATATCGAGCTGAAAAGCCGGAAAACCGCCGTGCCGGTTGCACAGATCATTCGCAACAGTATTCGTACCGGCAGCTGGAAAACGGAAGATTTTTTTGTTTCTTCATTCTATTTCCGCGAACTGCGGCACTTCCACGAGATCATGCCGGAAGTTCCTCTGGCGCTCCTGTTCGCTAAAAAACCCCGGGGACTCAAACGCAAAATACGGCTGCTCCGGCCTTTCGCGGCCAATCTCAGCGCAGAACACATCCGTCCCGAATGGGTGAAACGGGTACATCATTGGGGATTAAAGGTTTACGTCTGGACCGTGGATGATCCGAAGGAAGCCGCCCGGCTCCGGGCGATGGGTGCGGACGGTTTTTTCAGCAATTATCCGGACCGCCTGGGAAAATGATCCTTCATTAAGTAACAACAAAACGTTCGATATACTGCCGGATCTCGTTTTTCAATCCGGAATAATCAAAACCCTGTTCGAGAATAACCGAAACAAAGATACGCAGCTGTTCTTCCAGCGGAGAACGCCGGTTGACGACAATAACGGGATTTTCGTTTATAATACAGAATCCGCCGTTAAAAGAACCGGTACCGTAGATGATATCAATATTCTGTTTTTCCAGAAATCCGCTGATCTCTTGTAAAAGACGTTTGGGCTTCATGCGCTATAAAAGATCCTCTTCCCCGGCCAGCGGAAGCGAATCGACCAGTTCTTTGATGTTTTCCGATTCGGAACGCGGCAGGATCAGTAAGGCTCCCTCGTTCTCGACAATTACCAGATTTTTTATGCCCAGGGCAAAGACCTTGATGTCTTTGGTGTAAACATAATTTCCGCTGGAACGAAGCAGCAATCCTTTGGCGCGGATCACGTTCCGGTTTTTATCCTTGTTCTCGATCTTGTAAATGGTATCCCAACTCCCCACGTCACTCCAGTCGAAACGCGCTTTCATCACGTTTATCCGTGTGGATTGTTCCAAAATGCCGTAGTCAATGGAGATCGGCTGAATGGTCTTCCACAGGCGGGTGACCGAGCGTTTATAGGAATCGTATCCGATGCTTTTCCCGATCTCGTTAAGGATCTGTCCCGTGTCCGGCAGAAAGCGCCGGATCTTGTCGATGATCAGCCGGGCCTGCCAGACGAACATGCCGCTGTTCCACAGGAATTCACCGGATTTCAGGAACATCTTGGCCGTTTCCGGGTCCGGTTTCTCGGCAAAGGTCTTTACGCGGTAAATATTGCTTTCCCCGGGGAGTTCGTCTTTCTCGACCTGGATATAGCCGTAGCCGGTAGCGGGATAATCCGGCTGAATGCCGAAGGTGAAGAGGGCGAGGTGTCTGCAGGCGGAATCGATGGCCGCATGCAGGTCCGCGGCAAAAAGCTTCGTATTCCGGATCAGATGATCCGCCGGGAAAACGCCCATTACCGCCTGGGGATCCCGATGAAGCAGATGCATCGCCGCCAGGCCGATCGCCGGAGCGGTGTTTTTCCCGGATGGTTCGATAATGAAATTTTCCGGGCGGAGAACACTGTTCTGTGCCATGATCAGGTCCGCCTGTTCACGGTTGGTCATGATATAAATATGGTCAAGCGGACTCAGATGACTAAGACGTTCAATGGTAAGATTGATCATGCTCTTGCTGCCGACGATATCCAGCAGCTGTTTGGGATGCTTTTTCCGGCTCAGGGGCCAAAAACGCTTACCGACACCGCCCGCCAGTATAACACTGTAATAGTGCTCCATGTTAACCTCGTTTGTGTATTTTCGCTGTAATATAGACCTTTCAGAAGGATTTATCAACTCCGATTTGATATTCTCCGCTCAGTTCCGTATCCCAGCGCGCCCGCACATCGATCCCCGTATCCAGGGCTATGGGGATCTCCGGCTTAATAAAGGGATACGGGCGCCCGGGATCGGGCCGTCCGTTCCCGTTCAGATCGGGATAACATGATAAGCGGTAGCTTCCGGGCAATACGTCCGGGAATAAAAATAGACCTTCGGAGCAATCCGTTTCGTAACGCCGGTCCGCATTTTCCAAAACGACGCGGCAGGGTTTCCCCGCGACTCCCGCGATCCTGCCGGATACCGTACCGGCATCTTTTTGTCCGGACAGTTCGAGGGGAACACGGTAAAGGGTGTCCGTCGCCATTTCGGGATAATCCGCCTGCCCGGAGATCCGTACCCGGAAATGCCCCTTCATGTCCGCAGCCATTTCAGGAATGCGGTAAATGCCGTGAACGATGCGCCGCAGAGTCAGCGGAAGGGTATCCGCAACAGACTCGATACTGCCGGTAAGAAGAGGTTTCCCCGGATTGGGGGTGACAAACAAAATATTTTCAGCCTGCCGGAAGTGGTACAGCGTATCCGCCAGCGCCTTTAGCGGAATTTTTAGACTGCTGTCCGGCATCGGGCACTGCAAGTGATCCTTGAGTCCCCGGATGCGGACCTGTATTGTATCGCCCTGGGGCTTTGTATGGTAAATCCTGCAAAACTTGTCCTGATAAATGACCGTATCGATTTCCGCTCCCGCGATCCGGAAAGCATTCGCTCCGCCGTAGGGATCGGGTTTTTTACTGAATTCCAGCTCGGTTTCCGAGGGGTACAGGCTTTCCGCTTTCAGCAAGCGCGGCGGAAGAAAATTGTCGTGCACCGCCAGCAGGGAAAGGGAGAGGGCCGTACCGGTATCGGGGAGCGCATATTGTTGTCCCGGGACCAGGCGTCCGTCCGTTCTTTCCTGATAGGTATTGCTCTTGTCCAGATCCACAAAACCTGCAATATGGAATTTCTCCTGCGGCAGGAAACGGAAGCGGAAACTGCCGTCTGCAGCGGCCTGGGTATAGTATTCCGGATCGGCAAGGATGGAGTCCGGATGGCTGTGCCGGCGGCTGATGTAAATAGCGGCGACCAATCCTTCCTGTAAGCCGACGACCCTGCCCCGGAGGCTGTTCTCCGGGATCTGCAGGTCCCGGGTAAAACTGATCTGGATGGGCGCCGGCATTGCGTTATTGCGAAGATCTGCAATGTTCTTTCCCAGGATCAGCGTATAAACCGTATTTTTTTTCCAGGGTTCCAGTGCCTGTATTAAGATGCTTTTGCCCCTGACGCGAATGCGGGTTTCGGTCGCACCCAGCGGGAACAGGGTGATATTCTTTTCCGCAACCGACGCATTCAGTGCCTCGGAAAAGATAAATTCCAGCACCTGGAGCGAGTCCACGCCCGTCGTTCCGGAGGCCGGGACTGCCAACATAAGCCGCGGAGGCTCTTTATCCGGCGGTCCGCCGCCGGGCAGCGACTCGGATGCGCAACGGAAACAGAAGCACAGACACAGAAAGAAGAGTATGGGAAATCGTAAAAAACGGCTCATGCTCTAAAATACATAAATTTTTACAGAATGTTGCAGGAAAAACTTGTTTCCGGCGGATTGATCATTCCCATAATCGTTCAATTATAAAAATTCTTGTTTATACATAAAACACGTTGTAATATTCTTTATCATAACTATCCAAAGGCAGGTCTGCGAAAATATGAATCATGCATTTATGTGTAAAATCCATTTAAGAATGAGGTCTGGAATGAAAAAAGTACTGCTTTATGCGTTGTCGGTCCTGGCCGCGATCGCCCTGATCTTGGGATGTACGGGCTGCGATCCGAACCCGGACGCCGTTTGGGAACTGCGCCTGGTCCCGCTCAGTCAAACGGAGCTGGCAAAAGCCCACCCTGATGAGAATGGCAATCTCTGGATTTCCGCCTCGGAAATGCCGGAATCGCTGGCCAAGCCCGCTGCAGGCGCCGATATTGATTTCGGAAATGTGATCGCAACCCGGACCCTTCAGTATGTGCTGATGAACGTCGGGAACCGGGATGTGTATGATGTGACCTTTTCGGCAGGCGATCTGACTATCTATCCCGAGTACATCGGAGTCATCCCCGCTCAGGGCGAGGACGGCGAGATCGTTGCCCTGCCGATCGTAAGTTTTATCAAGGAACACGTGATCCCAATCAGCGGTGTGGGATCGATGATGGATATGTCCATCGGCAGTTTCACCGACCTGCTTTCCCTTTCCTACAACTACACCCTGGAAGATTCGACCGGTATCGAAACCTTTGACGTTACAGATAATTACACAGTGGAAGGTGAAAAAATGGGGGCACTCATTGATATTCTCGCTTCCGGCAAAGACATTCTGGATATCGCTCTGAGTACGCCCGAATTTTATGACCTTGCCCTGATGGGAACCGTTCTTCAGATTAACCTCTCATCGTCTGACATGGATACCATGGTCGTTCAAAACAACGGAAATGTTCCGCTTCGCATGCGGGTTATCAATCCCTACCGTTACGATGCCTTTGACGGCAGCACGACCATCGATACGATCATTCAGCCGGGAACGGAAGTGAATGTCAGTGGATTTGTGCGGGGAGAACAGTTCTTTGAGGACACCTATGATGAAAGCAAAGGAAGCATTATCATGCTGGGTGACGTCAGGAATCAGCCCTACATTTTCGAGACGGTAAAGGAACTTTGCATCGACGGAGAAATGCGCCTGTGGTTCCTTGAATCTTCGTATTGATTCACAGATCCAACATTGTTTTTTTTCAGAAATAAAAAAACCGGGCAGCGTTGTCCGGTTTTTTTGTTCACTTAATGGCAATCAACCGAACATCGCCGGTGTCAGAATAAAGAACGCCGTCAACCAAACGAGGAAAAAGATCAGGGAGGCACTGCTGATGATCAATGCCTTCCGGTTTTCCGGATGACCGCTTTCCTTTTTGCGTGCCCGGAGCGCGATCGAAAATCCTACAATGGAATAGGGCGGGAATACCAATCCGGCCCAAGCCAGCTTTTTGGCCAGCCGCGATTCCTCCCCGCCGGCATGATCGATCTCGCTTTCCGTGACAAGATCCGCCCAGTCCGCGGAATACAGAATACCTTTGACATTCAGCAGCCCGGCATTATACCATTTGATGCCTTTTTCCTTCAGCTTCTTTCTGCGTTCGCGGTTCAGGAAATAATTGATCTCCCTGATCGCCCATTCCAGCGTTCCGGCAAAACGGATCTTTTCCCAAAGGTAAAGCAGGACGGCATAAAGTCCGATCCCGACAAGAATTGTCAATGCGGCATGACCCCAAAATCCCGTATACCGTGCGTAGGGTGTGCCGAGCAGCCAGTCAAAAGCGATGAACATGGCAACAAAATAAAGGAACTGCATGGAGTAGTTGGTAAAGGCCACGAATCCGAAACGACGGACAAAGCGCGTGCGCTTTCCGAAGGATCTTGCCTTGCCGCGCAGTTCCACCAGACGGATCATCGACATGATCACCAGGATCCCGAAACCGTTCAGAAGCATAAACTGGAAATACCAGCCGATAAACGGCGTTCCAAAGATTTCCTGCGTCCACCCGCGATGATCCCAAATATTCAGATAGAGGTTCAGTCCCGCGTCAAAACCCTGCTTTTGGATGACCCACAGTATGTTAAAGAGCAATCCGGCCAGACCGATCAAATACATGATAATGCCACTACGCAGAGTGGCGGAAACAAAGGACTTTGTTTTCCGCTGTTCCTGCGGCATGGTGAGGAACAGTCCGAAAATGGTACCGACAAAGGATGCCGCCAGATACGGGAAAAGCGGTTCGGGATGCCCGGCCAGCGGTTCGAGGAAAAAGACCAGGATAAAACGTCCGAGTGTGGCTTCGCCGATTCGCGGGTAGGAGCTGAGAAAATCTCCGGTACTGAAGGGAAAACCCGGAATGATCAGTCCCGCAAAAGCCCAGGCAAGCGGGGTAAGTAAAAGCACTAAAACGGCAAGTTTGATGTAACAGAGGATCAATTTGTTCTTGTCGCGGAATTTTTCCCGGGCACTGAGCGCGCTGTGGATCAGACCGTTAATAATGATACACCAGGCAATGGTGTGGATTGTTTCAAAATGATTGAAACGGAATAAGGCGTGATTCCATTCCCAATGCACCGGTCCCAGTGCGGGATCCGAAGCCGCCATCAGGGAGCGGTGGACAAAAAGCCCGAGGTCTCCGTGGTAGCCGATCAGACCTTCCGTCAGCATGGCAAAGAAGAGCAGGATCAGGCCGCCGGTAAGCTGCCGGCCGGCGATCGCTTTTGCGCTTGCTCCGTTGCGAAGTTCATTCTCCATGCTGACGGCATTCCCCATCGCGGATACCATCAGGAAGAACCCCGCCATACCGCCGCCGAAAGGCAGAATGACCATCATAACAAATTCGATCAGGCGCACCTTTGACATGTCGGCGGTCATTGCGTCGACATTCAGCGTATGCATGATCATGTGCAGGACCAGCATCAGCATGATCGCCAATCCCCGCATAAAATCCACACTGGCAAACCGTTTCATATTCCCTCACGGTGTTAAATTGTCGAGGTGTCGAGGTGCACACAACCTGGCAGCAAAGATTTCCGGCGCCTCACACAATATCGTAAAAACTTCCGTAATCCGGGTCAAAAAGCCGTTTATAGATCCTTGGCAGGGAAATATCCGTCTGTTCGGCAAAATAATCGCAGATCAACCTGGCGGCGGCTGCATAATCCGGATTGCTGGTATGTTTCAGTTTTTCACGCAGTCCTGTCGGCAGGATCGCACGGTTCAGGCGGAAATCGCCGGGACCGCCCTGCATGTAGGTCTCAAACAGCCGCTTCAGGATGAAACGTCCCTTGAATTCCAATTGCTCCAGCTGCGGAGAGCGAAAAATAATGTCCACAGCCAGGCGTTTATAAAGTGTATTTTCATCTTGAACCGCTTCGCTGATCGCGATCCCGTAGCGGTAGCGGTTACTGCGGGAAGCCAGGGGATGCTCCCGCTCCCGGATCTGCAGCCCTTCGATGAATTTTCCCGTACGGCCGGCAAGAAAACGGTCGAAATCCTCCCGGTGACCGAGTTTTTCCATTACCTGTTCAAGAATAACTTTCTCATTCGCTGTCAGGGTTTGATCTTTTGCCCAGTTCTCCACATCGCGGCGGCTTATAAAGCCCGCAAGATAGCCGTCGGAAAGATCGTGCAGGGAATATGCCACGTCGTCCGCCCAGTTCATGATCTGGCATTCCAGACTGCGTCCCTCAAAATGCCGGCTGCCGCCATTGACAAAATCCAGATATTTTCGCTGATCGTCGTAGAGGAATTTTCCTTTTTTGCCGCTGTCCGACCAGAGGATCTTGTATTTCAGAATACCGTCCAGAAAAGCGCGGCTGGGCTTCATACCGCTGTCGCCCTCGATATCTTCATGCAATTGTTCCGTAATGATCTTGAGGGTCTGGGCGTTTCCCTCAAAGCCGCCGGCCGCTTTCATCACGTCATTCAGCAGGGCTTCGCCGGAATGCCCGTAAGGCGGGTTTCCCAGATCGTGTGCCAGACATATGGCTTCCACCAGATCGCTGTCGACGGCGGCGCTGCCAAACTGTGTTTTATTGATATAATTGACGATGGAACGGCCGATCTGAGCGACTTCAAGCGAATGCGTCAGCCGGGTGCGGTAAAAATCGTGCGCTCCGGATTTAAAAACCTGGGTTTTATTCTGCAGACGCCGGAATGCCGCGCTGTACAATACGCGGTTGCGGTCAACCTGAAAAACACTACGGTAGGGATCGGAATGCCGCTTACCCAGCGTTTCGGTATCAAATTCCTGATAAAAACCGTTCATTGCCTATACGGAAATCACTTCAACCAGGTCCGGGATCTCGCTTTTCAATACACGCTCAATACCGGCTTTCAGGGTCATGGTCGCCATGGGGCAGCCGTGACAGCTTCCCTGCAGGCGGACTTCCACAACATTGTCTTCGCGGACATTTACCAGTTCCACATCGCCGCCGTCCATCTGCAGTGAGGGACGTATCTTATTTAAAACTTCCTGGACTTTTGCTTTATCGAGCATGACTGTTCCTTTCTTTGGTTTCGGTTTTCAAGAATGAATTATAAGGATATTTTACTGCTATTCAAAGCAAATGTCAGCGGATGTCAACAAATACACTTTATCCGCAAATTTCCATAACCCGTCTTGATTTATCGAAAAGGAATCGCCGAAAAAAACGAAAAAATGCGAAGGGACTCCTGTGTTTACCGATTAACCTTCGCCTGCGCTACCGCCTTCAGCCAGCCATTATAAAGCCGTTCCCGTTCCGCCGCCGGCATCCGCGGTTCAAAACGGCGGCTGCCTTTTTTGCTTTTTTTTAGGTCCGCTTCTGACCAGAATCCGCAGGCCAGTCCCGCCAGCATGGCGGC
>JAQULT010000024.1 GCA_028718545.1 Fidelibacterota bacterium
TTCAGACGGATCCCGTGGACAATGACGGAAAGGAGCCCCATGATAATATTCAGTCCGTGTCCGATCAAAAGCACCAGGATCGCCGCGGCAATCGCGGGCCCCTGCATCATCGGCGCGGCAATATCGTTAAAACTCGAGGCAATGGCCACAGAAGCCATACCTACGGCAAAAAGCCGGATATAGGAAATGATGTTCGAGAAGGAGCTAATGGCATCGAGGAACGTATTAAATGCTCCACCAAGTCCGGCAAAGATGCCTTTCAAGAAACTCTTTCCTTTTTCCTGTTTTCCAAAAAGAACAATAAATACAAATCCGGCAGCGATCAGCGGCATGGCAAAGGACGGCAGGTTCATTCCGAGGACCAGGTTAAGGACCAGGGTAAACAGCCCGACAGTCAGGGAGAACCAGCCGGCGTGTTCCAGCGCTTTCAGCTGCGGCAGATTTTCGATAAAATTCATAATACTTGCCAGTCCCAGTTGAATGACGGCAAGGACAAAACAAATCAGCATCACGCGATCCTGGGGATTCACCGCCAGATCCGGGAACAATTCGGGAAAGGACGTGATCTGGGGAACGATCAGCGATTTGAAGAAAGGCAGACGGGCAATGGCCACGGAACCGAACCAGGTGCCGGTTACCGCACCCCAGGCAAGCGTACTCAGGCTCAGAACATAAAGAAGGGTCACAAAGCGCGGCAGTTTTTTTCCGGCTTTCTTTGTTTTAATTGTAGAAAATACGGCCAATGCAAGGAAGATCGCACCGTAACCGGCATCGCCGATGATCATGGCGACAAAAACGGAAAAGAACAGCAGAAAGTACATACTGACGTCTTTTTCACGATAGCCGGGTACCGTCCCCAAAAAGTCAAAGACCGGCTGGATGATCCTTATCCATGCGGCGTTCCTCAGTTTGGTCGGCGGATTGTCCGTTTCTTCGGGTTCTTCTTCCACATAACCCCAGGCGTGCCGCCGGGCGGCTTCTTCAATGATCTTTGCATCTTCCGCAGGAACAAAACCCTGAAGATAAACGATATTTTCTTCTCTGCCCAATCCGTTTTGGACTTCCGCAAAGCGATGTTCTTTCGTCAGCTGAAGAATATGTCCCCGGATCAGATCCGCGTAACAACGCCATTCTTCAAGCTGTTTCTGCAGTTTTTTCAGCGCTGCTGTATTTTCGCGCAGACGGCTTTCCACCTCCCCTGCCGGCAGCTCCGGTAAGCTAAACGGGCGGAAATTCAGTTTTTTCTCCGGGTCCGTAGTGATCAGGGCGATCTGCACCGCATTTTTATCGGTATTCAGCTCAAAGAGATCCGGCTGCTCCTGAATTTCCTTCCAGTCGGCGGGACTGATCTGATACAGGGTCAGGTAATATCCTTCCTCAGCCAAATCGTTCAATTGTTCCAGTGATACGCGGCTCCACTTTTCATACCAGCGCTGCATAATCGATAGTTCATCTTTCACTTCTTCGAGATGAGCAAGGGTTTTCCCCGTTGTATTGATTGATTCGCACAGTTCGGCGGCATTGCCCTTATGCTTTTGTTTAACTTTGCCGGTATCCCCTAATAAGGAAAGCGCCTTTCGCGCCTGTTCCATACGGGCAGCAATAGCCGTCAGGTCCGCAGAAGGCGGGTTCGGAATGGATTTTACATGCAATACACCCAGCTTGCGGAGCTCTTTCAGCGTCGTTTCCGCGCGTTCTGCTTCAACAAGCAGGGTGATCTTTGACATTCGTTCGATCATAAATCAGGCTGTCTGCTCCAGTTTTTTCTTTTCGATCTTCGATTTGGATATTTTGCCGCGAACCACCGCCGCCGTATCCTGGTCTCCCATAAAAATTCGGATCACCCGGATGTTTTCGACAGCCCGGGGGATCATGACCTTTTCAAACAGATTGATACGTTGTACGGTAGTGCGGAGTTCACGCTGGATCAGCTGTTCCTGCTCCTGCAGGATATCCAGTTCTTTTTCAAGCAGGATACTGTCTTTAGCGACTTCCAGTCCCGCATCTACCCAAAGGGGTGTTTTTACCAAATCGTAATCCTGTTCTTCAAAAGCCACATTTTTAAAGAGCGGAATATCGATACCGGCAATATTGCCTTTTTCCGTAATGATCCCCTTTACCTTCAGCAACTCGCGCAGGTCGGGTTTGTCCGCAAATACGGCAATCCAGTCGGCCATGCGTTTTTCCAAAGCTTTCAGTTTGGTTCGCTTACTCTGCATTTCTTCATGAACACGGCGTATCTCGGCCAGCAACTGCTGTTTTTTTAATTCCAGGGTGGGCAGGTAACGCGTATAGCGCTTTAACGCATCCTTCTGCTTTTTATATTCGTTCTTTGTCAGTTTGATCTTGGCCATCTGCGCTGTTCCGCTTTACTGCTTTTGGGTTTTCTTCCGGTTTCCGTCTTCGGTTTCCTGACTTCCGTCTTCCGCCTTTCCCGGCCAGAATTTTTTCACCAGTTCCGAGCGGAACCCGGTCTCGTCCGGCAGGAAGCATTCCGCCAGGATCTCCCAACCCTTATCAAGGGCATTTTCGAGGGAAATATTGACGGAAAGGTCCATCATCTGGCTTTCAAACAAGCCCCCGTATTTCAGGAGTTTTTTATCCCAGTCGCTCATACGGAAACCCATCGAGCGTTTTTCTTCGGTTTCGATATACTGCGCATAAAGCTGGATCATTCCGTCCATGATCGCACGGTGGTCTTCGCGCGTATCCTTATTGACCTGTTGTTTCAGACGGCTCAGGGAACCAAAGGGTTCAATGCGGCCGTTGCGCAGATAGAACTGGCCTTCGGTGATGTAGCCCGTATTGTCCGGGACCGGGTGAGTCACGTCGTCGCCGGGCATCGTGGTCGCGGCAAGCACCGTTACGGAGCCGGCGCCCTCAAAATCCACCGCCTTTTCATAGCGGCTGGCCAGCTGGGTATACAGATCGCCCGGATATCCGCGGTTAGAAGGCACCTGTTCCATGGTAATGGCGATCTCTTTCATTGCATCGGCAAAGTTGGTCATATCCGTCAGCAGTACCAGCACATCCTTGCCGGCAAGTGCGAACTGTTCGGCGACCGCCAGGCAGAGATCGGGCACCATCAGGCCCTCCACCACCGGGTCGGCGGCGGTATGCATAAAAAAGATGGAACGGCTCAGTGCGCCGCCCTTTTCGAGTTCGTTCTTGAAATACATGTATTCGTCGAATTTCAAACCGATACCGCCGAGAATGATCATATCCACCTCGGTCTGCAGGGCGATGCGGGCCAGCAATTCGTTATAGGGCTCACCGGATACGGAGAAAACAGGCAGTTTCTGAGAAACGACCAGTGAATTGAAAACATCGATCATGGGGATATTGGTGCGGATCATCCGTTTGGGGATAATACGTTTGGAAGGGTTAACGGAAGGCCCCCCGATCTCGATGAGATTTTCGCTCAGTGCCGGACCTTTGTCCCGCGGCTGGCCGCTGCCGTCAAAAATACGGCCCAGCATATTCTCGCTGAAAGAAACCCGCATGGCATTACCCAGAAAGCGGACCTCGTCGTTGGTGGAAATCCCGCGGCTGCCGGCAAAGACCTGCAGCGAGACCAGATCGCGTTCGATCTTGATCACTTTTGCAAGGGAGGTCCCGCGGCGGGTGCGGACTTCCGCCAGCTCTTCGTTGCTGACTCCTTCGGCGCGCACGCTGATCACGTTCCCGACAATACTCAATATTTTATTATAGACCTTCTTCATTTATCACTGCTCCTTTTCCGGGGCTTGTTCGGTATTTCCATTCTTCAGATGCTTGTCGATCGCTTTTTCCTGTTCCTTGAATTTATCGGTACCGGCTTTGATATAATTCCAGTCAATGGTCAGCTGCCGCAGGTCGTTAAAGAAGAGCCGTGCGGTTTCTTTGCTTTCAAAATGCAGATCACTCTTGATGATTTCAAAGATCTTGTCAAAGATATAATTCTGACGTTCGGGATCGCTGACGGCATCAACAGGATCAAAACCGTTCTGCTGCAGATAGACCGAGTCGAGATATTCGCCTTTCAGATAGACAACAAAATCATCGATACTGGTACCTTCTTCACCCACGACCATCATCATCTGGCGGACCTCGTTGCTCTGGCGCAGAATACGGTGCGCTTCGCGGACTTTCCCGCGTTCGATAATACCCGGATATTTGGTCCAGCTTTCCAGCGGATCAATGGCCGGGAATTTTCGGGCATCGGAGCGTGCGCGGGACAGGCCGTGAAAGGCGCCCACCACTTTCAGGGTCGCCTGGGTGACCGGTTCCTCAAAGTTCCCGCCCGCCGGGGACACTGTTCCGCCGATAGTCATACTGCCGAAGCTTCCGTCCGGGAGTTCCACATAACCAGAGCGTTCATAGAACTCCGCAATGCGGGATTCCAGATATGCGGGAAAGGCTTCTTCGCCGGGAATCTCTTCGAGACGGCCGGATAATTCGCGCATAGCCTGGGCCCAACGGGATGTCGAATCGGCCAACACCAACACGTCCAGACCCATCTGGCGGTAATATTCACCCAGGGTGGTGGCCGTATATACCGAAGCCTCGCGTGCCGCTACGGGCATGGAGGAGGTATTGCAAATAATAATGGTACGTTCCATCAGCGAACGTTTGGTCCGGGGGTCTTCCAGTTCAGGGAATTCCCGCAGGGTTTCCACCACCTCACCGGCCCGCTCTCCGCAGGCGGCGATGATCACAATATCCACATCCGCATACCGGCTGGTCAGCTGCTGCAATACCGTCTTGCCGGCACCGAAAGGGCCGGGAATACAGTAGGTCCCGCCTTTACAGACCGGAAAGAAAGTATCGACAATACGGACCTTGGTAACCATGGGCTCGGTGGGAACCAGCTTCTGAGTGTATGCACTGATCGGGATCTTGACCGGCCATTCGAAATGCATTTTAACCTCGATCGTCTGTCCTTTGGCATCCCGGATGAGCGCAACCGTTTCCGTAATGAGATAATCGCCTTCTTTAACGACCGATTCGACGGTATATTCGCTGTTCAGGTCAAAGGGCAGCATGATCTTATGTTTGAAGATGCCCTCCGGCACCCAGCCGACCGGTGAACCTTTGTAAAGAATATCGCCTTTTTTTGCCAGGGGGGTAAAATGCCATTTCTTTTTAAAATCCAGTGCATCCAGCACCACCCCGCGGGGGAGAAAAAAACCGTACTTTTCCGCCAGGGAAGGCAGGGGATTCTGCAGTCCGTCGTAGACCTTTGAGAGAATGCCCGGACCCAGAGTTACCGACAGCATCTCTCCGGTGAATTCGACTTCGTCGCCGACCTTTAATCCTTTGGTGATCTCGTAAACCTGAAGGAAGGCGGAATTCCCGGAAATCTTAATCACTTCGGATTTCAGGCGTTCTTCGCCGACCAGCACATATCCCACCTCGTTTTGGATCACACTTTGTTCAAAAGCGACTTCGATCATGTTGCCGTTGATCGCGACGATTTTTCCGATATTTTTTTCGGCCATTTTTACTCCATTATTCATTTATCATGCGGATTTTTCCGCATTTTCACTATTCGTTTCCTTCGACTGTTCCACAAGGGCACGGAAGGCTTTTCTGCCGGCTTCTTCCTCATAAACGGCAAGCTGATGCAGGATCTGCAGCTTTAAGTAATAAAGAATGAAAAAATCCGGATCGGAATAATGTCCGAATTCCTGATCTTCAAGCCAGTTCCAACGGTACCGTAAAAGATTTTTTTCTACGTCCAGCGGATTGCCTTCCCGGACCAGTTGGGGCGGAATATCCCGGAACCTGTGCTCAAATCCTTCCTTCCGGGATTTGCGGTATGCCGCCAGTTCCTTACGCAAAGCATGTTCAAAGCAAAGATATTTACCGTAAATTCCTGCAAACTTTTGAAGATCGTAATGGAAGAGGACAGCATGGATCAGGCGCCGGAAATCGGACTCGCTCAACCATTTCCGGGCTTCTTCAAGAAAAGCGGACAGTGATATAAAAGGAGCTTCGCTCCATTTCAACATCGGCAATTCCGCGGCAAAATAAATATATTTATCCATGACGGTCTTTCCGGATCACTTCAGCAATTCGGCAAGTTTGGGGTTCAGGAAGATGCGCAGCGCTTCCAGGATGCTCTCATCCGTGAAATCATAATAGAGGTTCTCACCTTTTTTCCCGATACGGAATCCGTGTTCGATCTTTTTATCTATGCGCAGGTCCAGGCTGCCTTTCAGATTCGTTGAAAGCGAGCGTTTCAATTGAGCCTGCAGAGCTTCGGCGTCCTTTTCGTTTACCAGGACTTCCAGATCCCCTTCTCCTGCCCAGGCACCCGCCAGTTTCAGGATAATTTTTTGTAAAAGATCCTTGTCCAGGGTTTTGGAGATATCCTCCATCAGGGCTTGTTCAAACATCTCCCCGATCTTTTCTTTCATTACCAGAACCGTATCCCGGGCAGCCTGTTTGATGGCGGTCTCCGCGTTCTTGCGGTAAGCTTCCGCATCCGCTTCAGCCTTTTTACGAGCTTTATCCGCTTCGGCATTTGCCTCTTTCACGATAGCATCCGCCGTTTTTTTCGCGTCCGCCAGGATCTTGTCGGCCTGCTTTTTTGCAGCATCAACGCCGTCGCTTTTGATCTTTTCAATCAGACTGTCTAATTTAACGTTCATTGCGACTCCTATTCTGATTCCGTGATTTTCGCATCTTTTTTCTTCTCGGATACCTGTATTTTCCCGGAGATCCTGGCTCCTTCTTCCACAACCAGCTTTTTGGTCACCAGTTCGCCCGAAAAATCCGAATTGACGCCGAGAATGATCTTTTCATCGGCATAGATGCCCTTGGTGATCTGTCCGTTCAAATGAACTTCGCGCGCCTTGACGCTTCCGTCGACCAAACCGCCTTCCGGAATGCGGACGGTCCCTTTGGCATCGACATTGTTCTTTACCGTTCCACCGATAATAATATCGCCATTGACATGAACGGGTCCGTCAATAATGGTATTTGTACCGATGATGGTATAGGTGGGTTTTTCTTTCATGGCCATTGTTCTATCCTCAGTTTTTGCTTTTTAAGGACGGTATGATCTGCTGCGGGTCCAGCGCATGACCGCGGTGCCATATTTCAAAATGAAGGTGAGGGCCGGTACTGTATCCCGTGCTTCCCAGAAGCGCGATCAGTTCGCCTTTTTTTACCCTCTGCCTTTCGCGAACCATAAGACGGTCGTTGTGACCGTAGACGCTAATATAATCATCGGGATGGGAAATGACAACCATATTCCCCAGCTCGGGTGTCCACCCGGAAAACACCACCAGACCGTCCGCGCAGGCGCTGACGGGATCTCCGGTCTTACCTGCAATATCAATGCCGAAATGCCGCCGCGGCCCGCTCATGAACTTCTTGGTAATGATGCCTTTCGCGGGCAGGAGTTCCGGGATTCCCGATAAATACATGGGAATATCCGGGTTGTCGATCAGGGCTTCCAATGCGGAGTATTCCCCGTAATTCGCAGACAGATCCAATCCGATCAACTCCCGCATATAGGTGTTGAATTCCTTCATTTCATTCACATCGTTCAGGAGCTGTTTCAGCTGTACCTCCTGCGCCTTGTAGGTATCGATCCCGGTCTTGTAATGATGATATTCCACCGCTCTCGGGATAAGGTAAAGGTAAGAAGCGACAATGCCCAGTACCAGCAAGCCGAATAAGATCCAGAGGAAAATATAGAGACGGTAATCCATGTTCAGCGTACGCTGTTTGCTATCCTCGCGGGGAATAAAAATATATGTGATCTTATTTGACTTCACGGGATCCCGTTTCGATGATCTCCAGAAGGCGTTCCATATCATCGGCGTTATAATATTCGATTTCGATGCTGCCGCCCTTGTCTCTGGGGCGAATGCGCACCTTGGTTCCGAGTGCCTGCTGAAATGCGCTTTCAATCTTTAAGAGTGAGGCATCGCGTGGCGCTTTTTCCGGAAAAATCGGTTTTTTCTCCGTGCTCTTCCGGGTCAGCAGTTCCGTTTCCCGCACGCTGAGCCCTTTTTGCACAACCTGCTGCCAGACACGCAGCATAGCGGGCTCATTCGGTGCTCCCAGTATCGCCCGGGCGTGCCCGGCACTGATCTCTTCACTGATCAGACTTTCACGTATTTCGGGCGGTAATTTCAGCAAACGCAAGCTATTCGTAACCGTACTGCGCTTCTTGCCGATACGGTCGGCAACGGTTTCCTGCGATAAGCCGTAACGTTCGATAAGCGCGCGGTAAGCCACGGCTTCTTCGATGGGATTCAGGTTTTCGCGCTGGACATTTTCGATCAGCGCAAGTTCCATGAGTTCCTCGTCGCCTTCGATCTCCCGGAAATAGGCCGGAATTTGCTCCAGACCGAGCATTTTACAGGCTCGCAGCCGGCGTTCCCCGGCGATCAGAACATGCTGGCCGTTGATCTCGGTGAGTGTGACGGGACTGATCAGTCCTTTTTCCTTTATGGATTGCGCCAGCTCCCGGAGTTCTTCTTCGGAAAATTCACTGCGGGGCTGGTAGGGATTGGTCCGGATGGAATCGACCGGCACCAGATTTACCGGAGCTTCCGGAGCAGTCCTGTTCTCTCCGCCGAATGCGGGGATCAACGCTTCCAGTCCGCGGCCCAGCGCTTTACTTTTTACCATGGATGAACTCCTCGGCCAGTTTCATGTAATTGATCGCCCCGGATGAATGAATGTCAAAGGAAATAATAGGCTGTCCGTAACTCGGAGCCTCACCCAGGCGGACATTCCGTGATATAACCGTTTTATAGACCTTATCCCCAAAGTACTTCCGCACTTCTTCGGCGACCATTTTGCTCAAATTCAAACGGGAGTCGTACATGGTCAGCACAATGCCTTCCAGATCCAGCTTTGCATTGAGATTCCGCTGGATCAGCCGGATGGTATACAAAAGCTGGGTCAGTCCCTCAAGTGCAAAATATTCACACTGGATCGGAATAAGAACGGAATCCGCAGCCGTAAAGCTGTTCACGGTCAGAAGGTTCAGCGAAGGGGGACAATCCATAAAAATATATTCGTATTCATCACGGATGTTCTTCAATACCTTTCGCAAACGCGTTTCCCGGGACATCATATTGACCATTTCGATCTCGGCGCCTACCAGTTCCTGATTGGCCGGCAGAATATCCAGGTATTCCAGAAAGGTCTTTTGTACGGCTTTTTTATAGGGGACCTTTTCCAGCAGGACATCATAGATAGTGGATTCCAGACTTGCGGGATCGATTCCCAGTCCGGAAGTTGCATTTGCCTGAGGATCGATATCGATGATCAGGATGCGTTTCTCCATTACGGCCAGTGAGGACGCCAGGTTAATGGCGGTCGTCGTCTTTCCGACTCCGCCTTTTTGATTTGCTATGGCAACGATTTTTCCCATATCATCCATTTTTTTGTATCATTTAATATACGGGGAAATGCACTTTCATCCAAAAGAATTCGGCCTCAGCGACTGCTGAGCGCAATAAAATGAAAGGCCGCTTCTTCATAGGGATGCGCTTTGATCAGGGCTTCCCGTACGGCAGCAATCCGTTTTCCGGGAACGATGCACTCGACTTTGATTTCCTTCACCCGGGTGTCTGTATTCGTTTTACCAAGGGCAGGATGGCTTCCGTCCAGCGGTCGGAAACGCCCTTCGCCCGCGCTGGTCCATGCACAGCGGTCATAATTTCGGTATCGCCCCGCACCGGCGGCAAAAACCGCATCCAAAACTTTTTCAAGATCTTTTTCCGGTACGTAAAAACCCAGCAGATAAAGGTCTTCAGGCATGGATGGCCTCTCCCAGCGCCTGCTCGGCCGTTTCCAGTATCAGTTCGCTTAAGGTCGGGTGTGCATGAATAACATCCGCGATTTCTTCCATACGCATTCCGTGACTGATCGCAAGCGTCAGTTCCGCGATCAGTTCGGTGGCTTCGGCGCCGATACAGTGGGCACCCCGTAAGCGCCCGCTTTTTTTCTCGTAAATACATTTCAGAAAACCGTCAAAGCGTCCGATGGCAATGGCTTTCCCGACCGAACGGTAGTTTACTTTCGCCGTTCCGTAATCGATGCCCTGTTTTTCGGCATCGCGTTCGCGAAGACCCACCGAGGCTACCTGCGGTTCGCAGTAGGTACAGCCAGGAATGTTATTCTTATCAAGCGGCCGGGTCTTTTTCCCAGAAATATGGTCTACCGCGATCAGCCCTTCCTTGGACGCTTTGTGCGCCAGACAGGGATTGCCGGCGACATCGCCGATAGCGTAGATGCCATGGGCACTCGTTTGCTGCGTAGCGTCGACTTTAATGAATCCGTTCTCAAGAGCAATCCCGGCCTTCTCCAGTCCGATGTCTTCTGTATTGGCTTGTACGCCAACTGCCGACAGCAGCATTTCCACGCGGAGTTCCTCCCTGCCGGCGGGAGTATCCAGCTGCAGGAGCAGGGTATCGGCGTCTTTGCGGACTTCAACAACCTTGCTTTTCAAGTAACAGCGGATCTTCTGTTTCTTAAACTGCCGCAGAAGTTCCGCGGAAATATCTGCATCTTCATTGGGCAGCAGGCTGTCCAGCGCCTCGATCAGCAGGACTTCAATTCCCAGCTGCCGATAGATCCAGGCAAACTCCACTCCAATGGCTCCCGCACCGATTACGGCAATACTAGCCGGCACTTGCTCAAGTTCCAGCGCCTGGCGGCTGCCGATGATATGCTTCCCGTCAATACGGATATGCGGCAGTTCTTTCGGTCGCGATCCGGTGGCAAGTATGATGGCCTTTGCCTCAATTTCTTCCGTATCCCCTCCGGATCTGCTCACCCGAATGCGCTTCCCTCCCAAAAGACGGGCATGACCTTCAAGAAGTTCCACCTTGTTCTTTTTCAGCTGAAAGGCCACGCCTTTGCCCAGCTGATCCGCGATCTTCCGGGACCGTGCAATGATCTGCGGCACATCGGCCGAAAATTCCCCCACCCCGATCCCAAGTTCGGAAGCCTCCCGCAGCAGACCGAGAACTCCGGCCGAATGGATAATGGCTTTTGTCGGAATGCATCCCCAGTTCAGACAGATACCGCCGATACTGTCCTTTTCGATCAGAACGGTTTTAAAACCGCGCTGTGCTGCACGGATGGCCGCCACATAACCGCCGGGACCCGATCCGATCACGGCAACATCACAGTTTATCATCGTTCCTCCTTTTTAGTTTGTGAAAATCCTTCTATCGCTTATTTCAAAAGGCTCATTTTCCGGGAAAGGGAAATATCCCCGTATTGCAGATTGTATAAATAGATCCCGGAAGCGAGCGCGTCCGTATGGAATTCAATTTCGTGATCGCCGCCACCGAGATATCCCTGAAAAATATCCGTCACTTTTTTCCCGGAGAGATTCAGGATGCTCAAACGGACATTACCCGGCTGCGGGAGATTGAAAGCGATGCGGGTGGATGGATTGAAAGGATTGGGATAATTTTGTTCCAGACGCAGGTTAAAGGGGATCATCCCGTTTTCCCAGACGGCGGTCTGCGACCATTTCAGGGTTTGCACGCAGCCCAGTTCCATATCGCTGATCATGATACCGCTGTTAATATGTTGCGCGCCTGAGGGTCTCATTACCATTGCCTGATTTGCCAGGTACTGTTGCGGTACGGAAGCGCTGACATTTTTCGGGACCGGCATCCCGGAAGACAGTTCATACCAGGGCGCGCCGAACATTGCGATCATGGAATCGCGGTCCACATCCCAGATAAACCAGCGTGCGGCATGCGGCGAAGGCGGAGGCGTTCCGCTTGTTACGGTTGTCAATGCGCGGTGATCGTTTCCGAAAATGATGATACCGGCGTTTCGGTCAAACCAATCCAGTGCGGACGCCCAAGCAAAATAATCGATGCGGTTGCTGTCGGTGATCTCGAAATAATTGCCGATCGTATCGGTCAAAACAAAGGGTTCCGTACCGGGATCGGAAGATTCGTATACAAAAATACCCTGGCCGTTCGCATGGGTTGCCGAAAGCAGCTGGGTAACGCCGTTTGTTTTCGTTCGTACAATGAGAGCATTTTGCAGGGTGGGGCTGCGGGTTATGGCCGTATCCAGCAGTTCAAGGTCTTCATTGAGAATATAGACGCTCTCCTGCTGGGGATAGGAGGCCAGGTAAATATGGCCTCGCAGGGGATCGTGGGCGGCTTTGACAAAGGTGCGGACAGGTTTGTCATCCATGCCGGGATGCCAGCGTGCAAGTCCGCGGCCGTTCCGGTAATCGATCTTATAGAGCGTGGAACGCGCCGTATAGAGGATATTGCCGTCTTCATCAAGGCTCAGTCCCCGCGCATTGCCGTTATAGGCGCTTCCGATGTACAGAGTATCCCGGGTGCTGTCGGGAAAATCCAGAAATTCGATCGGTGAGAAAGCGGCTTCCGAACCGTCCGGGAGAAAACAGCGCAGGCCTGTCAGTTGCCGGACCTTACTTTCCGAAACGGCATATTCATGGCTGTAGCCGGCATAAAAGCCCACCCATTGCTTCCCTTCCGGATCCACAACCATTCCGTAAGGACGGTTCTGGTTCCCGCCGTCACTGCCGTCCAGACGCAGACTGTTCACGCGATGGCTGTCCGCTCCGGCAAAATCATAGAGCAAATCCTGAAAATAATAACCGGGAATCCCCGCCTGCAGGTAAAGTGCGGTAAACAAGAAGAGCGTCAACACGGCTCCGTATTTTTTTGCTTTCCCTGTGCCTTGTATGTCTCTTTTCATTCTTAAATTTACGACGCTTAATCAGGGACAGCAAAGGAAAATCATTTATCATGTCCTGTTGGCAAAACAGATGATTTAAAAGAAGCATTTGCATACAGGGTTATGAACAGCGTCAGGATTGCGGGGAACCCGTGAATTCTATTTTTCTTCAGGTAATAAAAAAAGCGCGATTTCTCGCGCTTTTTTATATTTCGTAATTGGAATTACTTGAGCAGAGAGATCTTCTGGGTGAGCGAATTGTCACCGAAGCTCATCTTGACATAGTAATTACCGGAGGCCAGGTTGCCGGCGTTGAAGGTAACTTCATAGTTACCGGCGAACTTGTACTCATTGACCAGGGTCTGAACTTTCTTGCCGGCGACGTCATAGACATCAATCGTAACGTTGCCGTTGCTGCTCAGAACGTAAGGAATGGTCGTTGTCGGGTTGAAGGGATTCGGATAAGCTTTGTTCAGCTCGAAACCGTTCGCTGCAATAACGTCGTTATCCCTTACACCCGTTTCAATGGTGCGGGTCCAGCATTTGAGCGTATAGCCGTAGAAATCCGCGAGGTACAGATATTCGGGTTCATCGCGGTCTCCGGACCAGGACCAGGCTACCTGGCAAGGTGCGCGGAGTTCCCAGGGCTGCTGATATCCGAGGGTAGTAATATGATCAGAGGTATCAATCAATCCCTGAGACAGCCAGATCACATACTGATTGTCAACGGCCATACCGAGCGAGAAACCGTCCAGTGATGTAACACTGCTGTCGGTCCAGGTGGCGAGTTTGACTTCGTAATCGGCTTTCGGGTCAACAACGAAAACACCGTCATTGGCATGATCGCGGCTGAACAGCCAGATATAGTCATTCGGGCCGGAAGATACATACATCAGGTTGCCCATTCCTTCTTCACCGACAGTTGTGCCCAGAATACCGATTTCGGCCAGGGTAACAGTGTCGCTGACCCAACCGTCATCGGGGTTACCGGCATATTCGATGAAATAGGTGCCGCCGAGGGACGGTGAAATAATGATCGAACCGTCGCGGGTACATGCAATGTTTCTTCCGCCGGCGCCGCCGGGCAGGCTGTCGATTACGTTAAAGTCCGCATCCCAAATAACAACATCGGCAGCAAGGATCTGCTGTGAAATGTAGTACTGTTCGCCGTTGTAAACAAAGGCATCAATACCACCGCCGGTGTTGCACCAGGGACTCTGCAGAACGACGCTGTAATCGTCCTGATCAAAAACGGTCATGAATTCCGGACCCCAGTTACCGAAGACAACGTTGCCGTCACTGAGGGTCTGCATAAAGCGGCCCGAACCCATTACATAGGTACTGTCTTCCCAGACATATTCCGGACCTACGGTATCAATAATGCCGAATTCCGGGTCATAGACCATAATAGCTTTATCATAGCGCTGAGCACCATAATAGCTATTGGACCAGACGCGGCCATTGCCGGCAACTGCTACGGCGTAGACGTGGGAATAGTCCGGAGCATTAACGAATGTTGTGTCATCAGTACCTGACTTATGTCCGCAGATGGGCGCCGAATGCCATTCATAGGGGCCGCCAAATGCGAAAACAGCCAGAGCCGTAACCAACAAAACTACGAGCACTTTCTTCATTTTGTTCTCCTTGTTTAGTTTTTTATTGAATTACCAACACACTTAACAAATATTAATAAAAATATTATCGCCTTGCAAGCATTTTTTATCCGCTTTTTTACTTATTATTTTATCATTCTTCTTTCGGATGTTTTTCATAATCTGATATATTCCTCTAAATGCATTTATCATCGATAAAAAATATGCCTGTTTCATCGAACGACAATAAACTTTTTAACAATAGAATCATTCTCTTTCAGCAAGGGCAGGCCGGTCTCCCGTTCGGCAATATCCTTTGTGACCCGGATATGCGCGATATAGATACCGCTTTTAATGACCTGCCGGGACTGTGTATTGCTGTACCAGGCTTCATCGGCGACCGCTGCCTGTCCTTCTCCGGTGACATGCTCAATTACATTGACCAGATCGCCGCGTTCACTAAAGATCCGGATCTGGCAGTTTTCCGGCAGATTGTAGAACATCAGTTTATCCTTGTCGACACCTGCACCGAAAGTGATCTTCCGGTTTTTAATATGAAAAGGGTTCGGAACGATGCGGATCATACCCAGGACCGCCTCGATACGTTCCTTGTCGCTGATCAGTCCGGCGGCATAATCGCGGGCGATATCCGAGATCAGGACATCGTCGTCCGTCACATCGCGCGGGGGTTTTTTCAGGCTGGTCGGAATGGTCGTCTGCGTATAAGCCCGTCCGCTTTCCAGTTCCCGTCCGCTGACGGGATCGATCTTGTAAGAAACCACATAATAATAGTAATTGATCCCGCGCAGCAGGTTTTTATCCTCATAGCGGTTGTTCACATTCCCTTCGCTGATACTGCCGTCGAAAATGCAATGGTAAAAGGAATCCGGTTCCAGCATGGCGCGATAGACCCGGTAGCCTTCAAAATCGGGATCATCCTCCATCGGATTATTCTCCCACTCCAGAATAATGTTGTCCGGCTGGGGCAGAATATTGAAGCTCAGCGGCGGCGGCGGATTCATCGGGATCACGTAATCATTCTCAAAAGTTTCCTTTGCCCGTTGAAAGGTCTTGATGATCGAGTCTTTTCCGGTATAGATCCACATGTTCTTGTAGACATCCATCGCTGCGGCGTCTTCGGCGACGGGTTCCGGATCGCGGTATTGGGGCGGCGGCGGAAGAACCAGATCCGCCTGCTGGCCGGTATAGGCCTTATACCAGTTCTGTCCCACTTCGATGGCCTTGCGGCGGTTGATGCCTCCGACACCCTCGCAAAGTACGATCCGAACCGATTCCCCCATCGGGATTTCATAGGGACCGAAGCTCAAATAACCGTTGGTTCCGGCCGCATCATTATTGTTTACATAAAAGGGCGGATAGCGGTCCGCGACTTTGTGACCGGCATAGATATCCTGGGAGACATCAAAATATCCAAGACCCTCGAAATTGCTGCTCAGATACTGCCAAGCCTGCTGATCGGCACCTTCCGGCGGCACGGAATCCCCGATATACCACCCGATCCGGACCCGGGTGTTGTCATGCGCGGGATCGTTGTAGGCGCGGTCGGCATGCAGAACGGCGGTCCCGGCGACCTGCGGACAGCGGATACGGGCATCTTTGAGTGTTCCTTCCACGGGCAGGACCGGCACGCCGATATTGTCATAGGTCATGGTGATATCGTTCGTTTTTGCCTGTCCCAGCCATGTATAATAATACGGTATCTCAGGATCGTCCTGAATGGGCGTATGATGTACCCACTGATGCGCTCCCCAGCCGGCCTGGGCAAGGTTGGTCACATAGCGGGCTTCGCGGCAGGTGCAGTAGCGGGACATGATCCCGAAATAAAAATCATGAATGGAATTGCTCAGCTCGATATCATCATCGTCATCGATATTCCCGGTATTCTCGAAGGTATATTCGTAAATAAAATAATTGTCGTGATATTGCTGGCTGTAGGCATAGACTTTCCGGGTCATGGTAACGCCCAGATTGGTTCGTACCACGTTGGTGACGATACGGTCGGCAATTTGATCCGGGTCTATATTATCGTTCAGGAAATCCTCGTAATACTGGGGGACACCGTCGACGCTGATCTCGCAGTAGGGGTATCTGCCGCTTTGTTCCAGCACCATGGGAACCAGTTGGCTTGCAGGTGATTCCGTATGAAATTTTGCGGATTTATAGTTCAGGACATTCCCGCTTGCATCGGTAAAATTCCGGCAGGCGACGAATTGCCGGTCGATCACAAAGTTATCCGTACGGTCGTACCAGGCCGGCCAGACCAGGCCGACATACATACTCAGGTTGGGATCGTGTCCGCGTTCCGCTCCCCAGGCCTCAAAAGGGGTCTGCAGGGCGCCGGCCCGGACCCAGGTGCGGTTTGCACGCGGGATTGCCGCAAAAAGCATTTCGGAGACAAGCAGGATGCTGATCAAAATCGTTGCGGTTCTTCTCATAAACCCCGTCCTTTCATGGTGTTTCCCTTCCGGTTCGGGAAAATCCTCTCCTAATCCGTATACAAACAAAAAAGACCGGATGCAGGAATGGCTGACGCTCAGTAATAATACTTCTCTTTTTCTAAGCGGCAGCCATTCTTCCTATTTGTGTTATACAAGTCAATCTATGATCATCCTGTAATGAACACCGTTTTTATCCTGTTTTACAGGAACTAGGGTCTGACCATCAGATCAATGTATCCCCAGTGTGCGGGTGCGATCGCATTCTGGACATGGACGGTGATCTTTGAATTGACTACATCGATATCCGGGGGAATAACCTGAAGCTCTGTTGCGTTTGCCGAAACCACGGTTGCCGGTTGTGCACTGTGACATACCCAGCCGGTAATATTGTCGTAAGTGGTCACGGTCCGGACCATCTTGGTAAAGCCAACCGGATCATCCGGAGTGGTTGCGACGCTTGTCAATACGAGTTGCGTGGCGGTACTGGTGGTAAATTCCGAGATAGTGGTTGCCGCCGTAAGCGTATCGACAGTCGTGTTCCCGTCGATGGTCGTACTGACAATGGTATTCAGACCGCTGGTCGTGATCGTGATCGTCTTGAAGTTCGTGGTCAGCGTATAGCTTCCGTCAACGGTAAGGGAATCCACGGTAACGGTCGTATCGCCGACGACCGGTTCACTTACAGAGTAGAAATAAACGAAATTGTAATCTACACTATCCGAGAACTTCTGTCCGGTAATGGTCACGGTCTCATCGGTGAACGCAAAGGTTTTGTTGACGGATGTAATGGACGGTGTTTTTGCATTCTCCGCATCGGGGTCGACCGGGGTATAAATGGATCCCGGGACCTGATAACAGCCGACGAAGGCCAACGCGATGATCAGCAGGAGTGCGAAACTGCGCATTATGTTTGTTTTCATTTTATGGTACCTCTTTTTTTTATCTGATGACGATGAATTTTTTAATGATCGAATCACCCTTGAAGAGCAGTGGCAGACCGGTTTCGGGTTCTTCGGTATCCTTACTGACCTGGATATGGGCAATATACACCCCGCTTTTTACCACCTGGCGGGAATCGGTATTGCTGTACCAGGCTTCGTCGGCAACCGCAGCCATGCCTTCTCGGGTTTCGTGTTCGATAACTTTTACCAGGTCACCACGTTCCGTAAAAATACGGATAGTACAGTTGCCCGGCAGGTTATAGAACATCAGTTTATCCTTATCCGTCGTCTCGCCGAAGGTAATGGTACGGTTTCGGATATTAAAAGGGTTCGGTACGACACGGATCATGCCCAGTACCGCATGGATCCGCTCCTTGTCGCCGATCAGTCCGGCGGCATAATCGCGGGCGATATCGGCGATCAGGACATCGTCGTCCGTCACGTCGCGCGGCGGTTTCTTCAGGCTGGTCGGGATGGTTGTCTGTGTATAGGCCCGGCCGCTTTCGATACGGTTACCGCTGACCGGATCGATCTTGTATGCGCTGATGTAGTAGTAATAGTTGATCCCGCGGAGAAGGTTCTTGTCATAATACTGGTTCGCAACCGTTCCTTCCGTCACATTGCCGTCGAAGATGCAATGATAAAAGGAGTCCGGTGCCAGCATAGCGCGGTAGAGGCGATAGCCTTCAAAATCCGGATCTTCTTCGGGATTGTCAGCCCATTCGATCGTGATCATATCCGGCTGCGGCGCGATGCTGAAACTTACTGGCGGAGGCGGAGGCAGGGGAATTCCGAAATCGCTGTCGTAATTTTCCTTTGCACGGATAAAAGTCTGAATAATGGAATCCTTGCCGGTATAGACCCAGGAATCCTTATAGATATCGTAAGCAGTGGCTGTTTCGGAAATCGCTTCCGGGGCGCGGTAAGGGGAAGGTCCCGGAAGGTCCAGATCAACCGTGTTCCCCTGGTAGGCCAGATACCATTTCTTGCCGACTTCGATGGCTTTCTCGCGGCTCAAACCGGAAACGCCTTCGCAGAAGACGATCTTAATGGATTCGCCGTGCGGTATATCGAAAGGTCCGAAGCTGAGATAGCTGTTGGTCCCGGCACCGTCGCCCTTTTCAAGGCACAATGAATTGGGCGGAAAACGGTCGGCAATTTTATGGCTGACACCGACATCCTGCGGTACATCAAAGTTACCCATTCCCTGATAATTGGTCGTCAGCAGGTTCCATATACCGGCGTCATCACCTTCCGGAGGGAAAGTATCCCCGATATACCAGCCGGTGCGGACTTTGCTTTTATCATAGGTCTCGTCATTGTAGGCCTTGTCAACATGCAGTACGCCCTGTCCCGCAAATTGCGGGGAACGGATGCGGGCGTTCTTAACCGAGCCTTCGGCCGGGATATAGGGGTGGCCGACATTGTTGTAAGGAATGGTGATATCCGCAGTTTTCAGCTGTCCGAACCAGGTATAGAAATACGGAATATCCGGATTGTCGCTCATCGGGGTGTGGTAAACCCACTGATGGGCGCCCCAGGTATTCGTGCGCAGGTTCAGACTGGAAGGTGTTTCCACTTCGCGGGAGGTACAGTAGCGCGACATCAATCCGAAATAGAATTCGTTGATGGTGTTTGTCAGTTCAATATCCGCATCGTCATCGGTATTCCCGGTATTGGTAAAGGTATACTCGTAAATGAAATAATTGTCATTCAGCGTCTGGCTGAAAGCATATACCTTACGGGTCATATCCACGCCCATGCCGGTACGTACGGTATTGGTGACGATACGGTCGGCCGGCAGATCCGGATCAATATTATCACCGAGATAATCATCGACATACTGGGTAACCCCGTCTACGGATATGTCGCAGTAGGGATATTTTCCCACCTGTGTCAGCAATTGCGGGATCACCTGGGTAGCACTTGCGCCGCTGCTAAACTTTGCTGACTTGTAGTTTAGCACGTTTCCGCCCGGATCCGTGAAATTCCGGCAGACCATGAATTGCCGGTCAATTACAAAGTTGTCCGAACGGTTGTACCAGGCGGGCCACAGCAATCCTTCGTAGATACTGTAGTTTGCATCCCAGCCGCGTTCGGCACCCCAGGCATCGAAGGGTGACTGCAGGGAGCCGACCCGGATCCAGGTCCGGTTGCTTAAGGGTATGGCGGCATAGCTCATACCGGCGATCAGAATGCAAAGGATTACAATTTTGAATATATTCTTCATAGTTTCCCTTAGGACTTAGAATGTTACTGCGATACCGACCCTGAAGGTTCTGGGGTTCAAAAAGGTCATGGCGGTCAGGTTCGGCATGTCAATATACGCTTTTTTCTTGTACAGTTCTTCAACGGTGGCTCCATCCTGCAGGACAAACTGAGTGCCGTCCCAGCGATAGAAGGATTCGTCTCTGGCCTCGCCGTCCGCCTGATTGTGGTAAAGCACATTCTCGAGCGGCTGGCTGACCTGCGTGTAAATATTGCCATGGGATTCAATCGGAACAAACTCACCATAGGTGTTATAATCACCGATCTTGTCATTGCCGTTAAAGATCCCTTCTTCCCAGAACAGATGCAGGGAGTTGATGTAATCATCCTGCCAGTCGATGGAACCGGTACTTCCGGTAGAGGAAAGGTTCTTGATATTGAAAATATTATCAATATCGATGTACAACTTCACGTTATAGTTATTGAACGCAAAGATCTTGGAAGCGCGCAGATCACATGACCAGGTATCTTTCCATTCGAAGGGATAGAAGATCGTGTTGTCCTGCGGAAGCGTAACACGGCTGTAGGCGGTCCTGCTTGAATAGCCTCCATCATTCCAGGAAGCCAGCAGACTGACCGTCCACCCGCCCGTTAGCGCCGGACTCATACCTGCCAGGGAATAATCCCTCGGTGTCTTCAGGATAATACTTGCCCGTGCATACGGCGCAGGGAAGGGGTAGTATTCAACCGGGTTTGTCTTAAGGTCGTTTTCCAGCAGCGCGGGATTGGTCTCGTACTCCTGCTTTACATTCGGAATGCCGAAAGCGCCCGAGCTGTACAGCTGGTAGGTGTAGTTCACAAAACCGCTGACAAAGGTACCCATTTTTTTGAGGGTTAACTCAAATCCGCTGACATCCCGGTAGGCCCGTGATTCGGCCAGTCGGTAGTTGGTCTTACCCTTGCCGCTGCCCAGACCGATATAACTGGTCCAGGTTTCCTGGTTCTTTGTATCGTTATAGAAAGCGGCGATCTTTGCTAAATAGCGGTCAAAGAAGCTGTGCTCGTAACCTAATTCGTACATAATGGTCTTAGAGAAGGGCAGTTCCGGATTACCAAGACGCTGGATATTCCCGCCGTCGCCGTAACGGTCAACGATATACAAATAAGTCGCCGTCGGCATGGAGGAAAAATGTCCGTAGTTAAAGTAGAGTTTTGAATTGACGGTAATGGGGTGGGAAATACCGATACGCGGGTTCAGGCTGAAAACCGATTTTGTACGTTCATAATCGGCGAGGCTGTCCAGACCAAAACCGTATACCGCATTGAGCAGCGTATCGTAAGGGGTCAGATCATACCACTGGCCGTTGACGTTGTACATATCAAAGCGCAGGCCGGCATTGACTACCAAACCCTCGAATTCCAGCTTGTCAAGCACATAGGCTCCCAGGCGGATCGGGGACTGGTCCCAGTTGTAATATTCTTCCCAGGTGGTCATGGGTGCAACCAGCCAGGAATCCACGACGTTCCGGGTATGAACAAAATTGAAACCGGTTTTCAATTCGTTGTTGCGGCTCAGCTGGTTCTGATAATCACCCTTGATGGTAGTAACGATGTTATAGCTTTCATCCCGTGCAAAGCCCGCCCAGTCGGTACGCAGACCTTCAAGCAGTCCGGGGCTGTAGCTCGGGTGATAGCCATTCGGGAATTCATTGATCATCGTATGATCGTAGGCTCCAAAAACATCTTCAAAGAGCCGCAGCGTATCGGTAAGATCGAGCGAATCCAGGGGAAATACGCTATAATCGGTACGGGTACGGTTCACGATCAGTTTCGCGAGGGAACGTTCATTGAACTGGTGGTTCAGTTCCATACCGAACCCCAGGCGTGACACGTCCATCGGGTTGTTGTAGCCATCCTGGAACATGGCATAGGACAGGCTGGCCAGGTTCGCCACACTCCATGTAGAAGTATAATAGCCGCCGGTAGAAGGCGAATTATTGCCGGTCGTGCTTACGGCCTGGGTCTTTCCCCAGTTCCCCGACAGGGTCAGGGTCGTTTTCGGGGTCAGGTCTGCTGTCAGGTTCATGCGGAAGGCGTCATCGTCGTAGGTTTCGCGGGAAAGTGGAATGATGTAGGCCGTCTGTAAACCGCGGTAGGAGGCAAAGAAGCGCAGATTCCCGAGTTTGCTGCCTCCGGGTACCGGTCCGCCGAAACCCATATCAACGATATAATCGGGATCATTGTGGGAGACCCGGCGCTTGTGCTCATACTCATAGATCTTTTTCAGCTGCGCGGGCGTCAGATTGTTCGTCGGATCGGAATCGGCCATCAGTTCCTGGGACATCGCGTTGTAGCCGCCTTCGAATGCGCGGTATTGGCGTTTTGTATACAAGTCCCAGACACCGTTGTTGCTACCGGTCCAGCAGATATCCTCATCCAGGAATGCACGATGCCAGTAACCGTCGGGATCGTTGAGTGATCCGCCGAAGTTCTTTGCCTGCAGCGGGGTATACTGGATGTCCACGGTACCGGAATAGCGGTTCTTATCCCCTTTCCGGGTCACCACGCTGACAACGCCGGAACGGGCGTTATCGTATTCCGCACTGAAACCGCCGACCTGCAGCTGGACTTCCTGTACGGATGCCATGGGGATGCTGGTATAAGGCGTATTGGAACGCTGATCGTTGGTCGGCATACCGTCGACCATATAAAGGACTTCATCGGCGGCGCCGCCGCGAATCTCCAGACCGGACACGCCGGCTTGCAGAGAAATGGCTTCCGAAACGCTGGTAACCGGCATTTCCTGGATCTCGTCACTGGAAATATTGGTCTGGCTGCCGGATATATCGGTCCGGACGACCGGCCGCTTGGCGGTCACGACCACTTCCTGGCCTTTATAGGCCTCTACGGTCATGTTAAAATCCAGTTTTGTATTCAAGTCAATTTTGACAATGACCTCTTCCTGCTCCAGCCGCGCATAACCCACGTAGGTCGCGGTAACGGAATAGCTGGCCGGCGGTACGTTCAGGATAGTGTAATATCCTTCCGTATCGGTCGCCGCACCCAGAGCGGTTCCGTTCACAATGACGTTGGCACCGGCCAGCGGTTCGCCCGAAACGGCATCGACGACACGTCCGCTGATCTTTCCGGTGGTGGCAGCAAAGGCGCTGATTGCAAATACGATCAGGAGCAAGGCTACCGAATATTTTTTCAAATTCATATCTTTACCCGTTATTTATTGATTTAAAAGGCATATCTCAGCGTAAAACTCTGGGTGTTGTTAAATATACCGAACGGCGTAAAGGAATAGTCAATGGTAATCCCGGCATACTTAACTCCGGAACCGAAGGTCAGTCCGCGTTCATCCCGGTTGCCCATATAGCCGACACGGGCAAAAAAGACATCCATCAGTCTGTACTCAATGCCGATATCAATATATTCCGGATAGGATCTCGGATGGCTGGCATCGATGCTCAGCAGAACGGCGTGCTGTTCCGGGCGTTCCTTCATCAGGTCCAGAAGGTCCATTGATACACCCATGGTAAAGGTAAGAGGAAGCTGGAAACTTTCTTCTTCGTACATGACCTCTCCGGAGAAATTCCGGACGCTCATTCCGAAAACAAAGCTTTTCCAGCCGGTGCGGAAGAAAGTCCCGAAGTCGAAGGCAAAGGCATTGGCCACGTTCTGGCGGGTAACGATCTCCGACTGTCCCGTCTGCAGGTCCTCGATCAGTACGTTGCTGCGTCCGAGGTTCTGGCCCGCCCAGCGGACCTGTCCGCCGACGGAGAATTTTGTGCTCAGGGACTTTGCGTAGCCGATACTCAGATGCATCGCGCTGGGATAGATCAATCCGGTTTCGATGTAACCCTGATCGTTGCCCCAGAATTCCGTTCCTTCGATCACGCCGTAATCGACATTGGCAAAGGAAACCGCGATGGCGCCGTAGCGGCCTTCATCGATGTTGAATGCCCCGGAAAAGGCATTGTGTTTGATGTCCGCGATCCAGACGTTGTAAGAAGCGGTCACATCAACGGTGCCCGCCATAAAACCCAGGGTCGCCGGATTGTAATAAACCGCGGCCGATCCGCATTCAACGGCATTCAGGGCGCCGGCCATGCCATTGGCCCGGGCATCCGAACGAACGCTAAGAAACTGAAAACCGGTCTGTGCGATCTTCTTGTATTCCTGCGCACTGAGAACCCCAACGCCGATGACCAGGATCAAAATGAGTGCGAGTTTTTTATTTTTCATGACATTTTCCTCATTTATACTTTATTTGTATCAATTGTTTGCCTGTTATTTGATCAGAATGGTAACGCCTTCGGCATCACCGTCATAGCGCACTGCAACAATGTATAACTGTTCGATAAAATTATACATGTAATTTACGCTGTTGATATCTTTACTGACAAACATTTCTTTGAAGGTAATCCCACTGACATTAGGGGTGAAAGGTTCAAAGTTCATACCTCCGGAAGACAGTATCGCTTTGCGCCGGTACATGGTAAAGGTCCCGCCTGTGGTATACATCCTTAACGTATCAAGGGGATCCAGACTGTCCATTGCGAGTAAGAACAATCCCTGGGGCAGGCTTTGGTCGAATTTCAGGAAGACACCCTTATTGAGGTCTTCTACTTTAAGACTGTCCAGGCCGTTCAGCAAGGCGTTCATTTTATCTGCCGAACGTACAAGATCACCCACGGCTAAATTGTCATCTTCTGCCCAAAGCGTAGTGTCACATTGATAAGCGCTTCTCAACTCTTTTTCAACCGCCGGGGCTGCCAATTTGGCTGCGATATCCTGGGTTTCGGGATCCGCCTCATAGGTACTGAAGAAAACACCAACCCGGAAACGGAAGTAGTTGGTCGTGGCTTCGCCTTCCATCTTGGTGGATTCGGCGCGGATCCAGCGGACCAGGTAACGGCCGGGTTTCAGTTCGTATTCGGCTCTGGCCAGAACTTTGCCTTCATTGACATCGGCACGTCCACCGTAGTTGGCAGCCATCTCGAGCGGCATTCCATTATCCGCCATCGGGATGCGCGTCCCGGTGGAATCCCAGACACGCATAGACATGTAATTGTTAAAGTAGAAGGTATAGACGTCTTCTTTGTCAACTTCCAAAAGGCTGTAAAGCGACATTACTTCGACCGCCGCACAGGTAACCAGGAAAGAACGTTCATTGACATTAAGCACCGGAATGGATCCGGTCTGACCGTAAAGACAGCGCGTGGCTTCGACAAAGAAGTCATATTTGCTCATGGGATCTTCAATGGTAAAATCCTGATCCGCACCCTTGGTATGGACGCTGTCGAATTCCGCAGCAATGGCCGCTTCGATATTGTCCGTGATCACTACTTTGCTGTAGGTTTGACCGCTGAGCAGCGCATCGACCGTAGCTGT
>JAQULT010000025.1 GCA_028718545.1 Fidelibacterota bacterium
CCAAAAAAGATGTAGTCGGGAAAACAGAGGGTATTGTCATTTCTGTAGGAAAAACCGTCTTCATAGATAATAAAATCCCCACCTTTTTTCCCTTTGAGAACAGGGTCAGGGCTGTCTAAGCATTCAAAAAGTCCGCCGTTCATGAAGGGAACGATATCTTCAACCAGTTTAATGAATGCTTGCGGGTCTTTGAAATAGCTTTCATACCGCATCAGATTTGTAACATTCATCTGCTGCCCGTCTTTGCGGAATTCTCTTTTGCCAACAGTTTGGTTTAAAGTCGCAAAAAACAAGTTTTGCAGTATGGCTCGATAGTATTTACTGCCAAGTGTCTTGTGATCAAAACCTTTTTTCTTTCTTGGTTCAAAGCCGTTCAGAAGATTGTCTTTTATGTAGGTCTCATCAAAGAGTTCATCAGGAACAAGGTTCTTTTCCTTAACAAACCAGACAAACAAAAGACGGGTAAGAAGCCGTATCAGGTTTTTAGCATTATGCTCTTTGACCTTTTCTTCTTCTTTTAATAGGCTGTTTTTATCAGCAGCCCAATTTGTTGTAGGAAAATGCACTTCCTGCAATGCCCAGAAATACCAGTTTGACAAATCACGATAAAACCGTTTATTAAGCTCTTTAGTATCAAGAGTTTTTTGCCAGGCATTATGCAATTCAACAAAATTGGTAAACTTATGAACTCGCTGAAGCTCCGAAAACGAAAGGTCAAAAAGTATCTCAATATGCGCACGGTGGGGCGAAGTTGCGGAAATATCCTTGATTACGGTTACTTTTTCAAGAACATCTTTTTGTGCATCTTTTTTATTAAGTCGCCTATTGATTACCGAAAAAGTAATGCTTTCCCCGTGCTTGAATACAATTAGCACCGGCATCGGAAATACTTTGTTTATCTCTCTTGTGATCTGAGCAAGCTGGGTGCGGTTGTATTCTGCTTTTGTTAGCTCAATACTGAAAAAGAGGTAGGTTTCGATTATAGTGTTATCAACTTGCTTTGTATTAAATAGACTGCTTTGGCTTGACACCTCGTCGGCAGTTAGCTGGAATAGCAGGTCAATGAACTTCCATTCTTTAACATAAGCTTTTTCTTCATTGAAGGGCGAGTCTGTGCCTAAAAACGAATCTTTGAAATCATCATAATTTTTATGGGGTAAAGGATTCTGTCGCTCTATGTTATATCCCAGCGTTTTAAAAAGACCTATAGAAGCCTGATAAGCAGGTGATTTTGAGAAGTCAATAATTGCCTGTTGTATTGCCAGTTTCAATTCTTTATCAGTCATAATTACCTCACTATCAGCCAAGTTACAAGTTCGAAATCATCCATTTCATTTATCTGTTTTGCAAGCGGTATCAGCACGGCGCCACGGTCACTTGTTAGTTTCGCATTTCCTTTTTTCTTGAAAATATGAGCAATCTCTTTTGTGGCTTTACCTAAAAGGTCAGAGTATTTATCCATCTTCATACCGTTACCAGTTTCCTGATTGAAGAGATTGCATAGTTCCTCATAGGGTTGCTTTTGATTCTGGCATAGCAAGCGGTATATTTCGAGAATTTGTTTTGCATTGGTATAGTTATATCGCACTGTACCATCATCACGAATATATACGAGAAAATACGGGTTTAATGGATTAACAGCCTCATTGTCATCAGAACCATTCTTTTGAGAAAGACAGTAAATGACTCCGGGTTTGATAATCTCTTTCTCGGTTGCGCTTATTTCTCGATTTTTTATGAGTGAAGCATGATCACCGCCAGGTGCTGGAACAACAGCATATAAACCGAGGGGGGATTCTTTTAACCGCTTGCGATTGTTTTCTATAACGTTCAACAGTTCTATTCTAAAATCATCGAGAGTAAAGTCAGTCAATGAAATTGACTCGTCCATATCTTCAATATCGAGAACTTCATTTTGAAGTTTTTTAAGCTGTTGGTTGCGGTATTTCAAATCATCAGTAATAAGCTCTTCAAGTTGTTCAGTATTAAGAATGTTATCTTCGCCGGTTGCAGTTACATCTACAAGTGCCATCCGGCATTCTACCCGTTCTTTGAGATTGATATAATTATCAAGGTCTTTTGTCGGCCAGAAGTTTACAAGCTGAATAGTTGAATTAGTGCTACCCAATCGGTCGATACGGCCAAAGCGTTGAATAATCCTTACAGGGTTCCAGTGAATATCATAATTAACGAGAAAGTCGCAGTCCTGTAAGTTTTGCCCTTCACTGATACAGTCGGTGGCTATGAGTATATCGATTTCACTTGTCTGGTTTGAAGTTTTTAACTGTGCGCGATTTTTTGACCGGGGCGAAAAGTTGACAAGAATGCTATCAAAATCATTTTTACCAAATGATGTCTGGGTATAACTACCACATACTAGGGCTGAATGTAGGTTCAGGTCATCTTTTACCCATTGTTTTATATTCTCATAGAGGTAAATGGCTGTATCTGCAAAAGCAGTAAAGATGATTACTTTTTTATTGTCGCCATTAACAGGTTTTTGAACTTTTCCTTTAACCACCTGCTTCAGTTGTTTCAGTTTCGCATCTCTGTCCGGTGTAACTACTTTTGCGTTATTTAAAAGGTCAATAAGCGCCTCTTTGTCCTTTTTTAAGTCTTTAAGCCATTGAACTAAGTTTAAATCAGCAAGGTCGAACTTTAATTTTTTACCGACTTGCCAAGATTCCATATCATCTGCTATTTCTTCCATCTCATCATCGGATGGAGCCATTGTTTCGAGGGACTCTTCCTGACTTTTAGAATTAGAA
The DNA here is from genome assembly GCA_028718545.1 of Fidelibacterota bacterium. GTDB lineage: Bacteria > Fidelibacterota > Fidelibacteria > Fidelibacterales > Fidelibacteraceae > M50B103. The sequence goes on from JAQULT010000025.1 coordinate 2,769, forward strand.
TCAAGAAACGCTTTTATTTTTTCTTCAAGATGCTCAATTTTTTGGATTGTTCTGTCTAATGAAATTTCAAATGATTCAATGGAGCTCTCAAGTCGTTTGAGATAATTTATTTTCATCATGCCAATAAGGAAATTTTCACGGTCTGATTGTTTGAAATTCAATACCTGTGCACCTGCAAGTGCTTCATATTTAGCTTGTCTGGCAGGAATAACATAAGCAGAGGGATTAAATACGGACAGCTTATATTCTAGTATCTGTTTGTTAATCCGGTCATATGAGGGAAATCTGTTTTGGGTATCTATCTCAGGGTAAACAGAATGTGGTTTTTCTCTTTTTGGAAAATTACCGATAGCTTTCATGTCGTAAAAATTCACGATGTGTTTTCGAGAACGAGCAATGGTAAGCTCATCCAATAATTTAAAGAAAGAGGAATCAAGTCGTTCAAGAAGATGCTTCATGCTTTTGTTTTTATTCTTCGGGTCTGCCCACCTGGTAAAATTCTTCTGGGCATTTTCAAGTGTAAAACCAATGCTTTTGATTTTGCATTGTTCAAATAGTGCATCTTCTTTACCTTCTGTGATAAAGGCAATTTGATTTCTCAGGTCTTTTAGAGAATTGTTGACCGGGGTTGCAGAGAGCAATAGCACTTTGGTTTTAATGCCGGACTTGACGACTTTTTCCATAAGCCATTTAGCCCTGTTCATTCTTATGCTGCCGTCTTCTTTGACTCTCTCCATTGGGTTGCCACGAAAGTTGTGCGATTCGTCAATCACCACAAGATCATATGCACCCCAATTGAAATTCTCCAAATCGATACCGTTTGCATCCGACCTTCCTGATTCTCGTCCCATGTCGGTATGATACAGAACAGTGTAATTGAAGCGGTCTTTTTTAAATGGATTAAGCGCATGATTTTGGCTGGCTTGATATACAGTCCAGTTTCCCGAAAGTTTCTTTGGGCAAACCACAAGAACTCTGCCATTCAACAATTCAAAGTATTTGATAACTGCAAGAGCTTCAAATGTTTTACCCAGACCAACACTATCTGCTATGATGCAGCCATTGTGTTTAAGAATTTTGTTGATTGCGCCTTTTACACCGTCTTTTTGAAAGTCGTATAACTTATCCCATACTTCGCTATCATAGAACCCTGTTTTCTCATCCAGCAAACCACCTTTTCGCTGTTCACTGAGGTATTCTTCAAAAATATGAAATAGTGTTTTGAAATAAATAAATTCTGGCTCGTTTTCTACATATAGCTGTTCAAGGTATTTTAAAACTTCTTCTTTTACATCTTCAACAAGTCCAGTCTTGTCATTCCAAATAGAATCAAACCAACTTTTTAACTCCTGCCGATCACGATCGCTATCGACAATTAAGTTCAACTCTATATTTTTACTACCCCCAAGACCAAGGCCATTAACAGTAAAGTTAGAACTGCCTGCAATTGCTTTCTCAATGCCGCTTTCTTGCTTAATATGATACAGCTTTCCATGTAAGAAGTTTGGTTTTACCATTGATCGAATTTCAGCTTTATTCTTAATCCATTCAGAACATTCCTTCGCCATCGTTTTTTGAGTTAGTCTGCTTTCAAGAGGAATGACCAGTTTATCATCTTCGATTTTAAAATCTCTAGTATTTACCTTTTCAGGGTCAAGGGATTTTATAAAAGTAGGTTCGCCAAATAGAAAATTGAGTTTATTAATTCCGTCAAAGTTTTCCTTCAATTTGTGATAAGCATATATTGTAAAATAAGCTGATACAATTGACACTTCTGAATTGCCGGTAATGACATCTTTAAGGAATTCACCGACAGTGCCATGCTTGTGATTGTCTTTGATTGCGGAATAATTCATCTATCTTTTCTCCAATTTTCTTCTCTTCAGCCCGCCATGGACGGCGGGCGTTCTTGGGACGGGGTTAAGAAATGTATTTATCATCAATTCATTTTCCTATTCACTTTCTTGGCGCTCTGCCTTTCGCACAACGGTTTATGGTATGGTGTCGTGCGGGATTACGAAGCGATTTCCTATCAGGTTACACCAACTTTTTTTACGAGCCACAAACGCCCGAAAACCGCTGAAACCCGCATGCACTATACCATTTGTTGTGCGTTCGTACATTATTTTATTTCATATTTCATCAAATCAATCAAATTATCAGGTAAATAATCAATACCCTTAAATTCTTTGATAATTATGGATTTAATATTTTCTTTAATATTCTTGTCTACATATGTTATTGACATCTGCCAAGCACCACCTATACTCCTGCAATTGTCCTCAATTAATATATCTGGCTTGAGCGATTCTACAATATCTTTATACTTATCTGAACCAGTCCTATAATATAAATAAGCACCAACAAATTTATATCTTATCAATAAATCTTTTATGGTTTGTGCTGAAGTTTCACTTTTTCTCGAAGTAAGGTAAATGATTTGAGCTCCTTGTCTATTCCATTTTTTAATCTTATCAATGCAATTTTTGATTGGCACGTATTTTTTCACATTAAAAAAGTCAATAAAACGTTTTGGCCCAAAGATAGTACCTTCAGTGAAAATCATAATAAGAGGACTTCCATCAACAGCATATTTGTTTAGCTCAAATCTTTCCATTTGTGGTTTTCTCTGTATGACGCACAACGTTTGTATATACGCCATATTTCGTTTATTCTTCCAATTTGGGATGATATGCGACATATTGCGTTTATTTCTTCCTTATGTTCAGGTTATCCAGAGGACTCGTGATCCTGTTGATCCCCTTTTGCGTTACATGTGTGTATATTTCCGTTGTTTTAGAACTGCTGTGTCCGAGAAGTTCTTGAATATAACGAAGATCCGTGCCTCTTTCAAGTAAATGTGTCGCAAAACTGTGACGAAGCGTATGCACGGTGGCGCGCTTTTGAATCCCCGATTTCATCAATGCGTTTTTAAAAATATTCTGAATGCTTTTAGCGGAATATTTTCCCCCGTTTTGTCCCTGGAACAAATAATCTTTGGGTCGATATTCTCTGTAATATTCCCTTAGAAGTTCTAAAAGGGTCTTTGATAATATCGTCGTTCGGTCCTTTTTCCCTTTTCCGCCTTTAATGATGATCAGATCTCTGCCGGAATCAATATCTTCAATTTTCAGGTTGATCGCCTCGCTTATCCTAAGCCCCGCGGAATAGATAAGTGATAATATAGTCCTGTGCTTTAAATTCTCAACACATTCCAGCAAGGCGACGATCTCATTTTCACTCAATACGCAAGGCAGTTTCTTTTCTTTTTTGGGCCGGTAAACATCATAAAACTGCCGTTCCCTTCCCAGCACTTTTTCATAATAAAATTTTATCGCGTTGATACGCTGATTCTGCTGGCTGGCGGAAATATATTTAGATTCGATCAGTTCCAGGATATAAGCATTGATCTCGTCTTTGGAAATATTGTCAATATCGCGCGCCGAAAATGATCTGCAATAGTCCGAAAAATAGTTTAAATATGCTTTTTGGGTATTTCTGCTGTAGCGTTTCTGAATCAATACACTGCGATATGCTTCCATTGCCTTATCCACATTTCGTCTCCCGGAATCGTTGTGTGTTGGTCTCTATTTGTTTACATTATACTTATACCGGAAACTACTATCAATAGATGTAATACGCAAATTTTATTTGAGTAAATAAATCATGCTTTTCGTTATTTGTTTACCGGCGTTTCAGGATACTATCGAGATTATTTCAAATATGTTCTCTTTGAATCGTGACACTCGCTGAGATCCCGGATAAATGATCCGCCGGATCATTTTCCGGGATGACTTGTTGGGGGTATCCGCCGGATTGTTTTCCACAGGTATGCATCGGCATCCGCTGAATAACCGTTTTATTGTCGAGGCGTCGAGGTGTTGAGTCGTCGAGACGTTGAGCTGTCGAGGTGATTGTCGATATGTTCATTTGTCGATACTTTTCTCCATTTCTCCCATACTCCCTTTCTCCTCCGCTCAGTGCCCAGTGCCCAGTGCTCAGCGCAGAATTCAAAGTTCAAAGATCAAGGTTCAAAGAATGTCGAGGTGTCGAGGCGTCGAGGTGTTGAGGCTCCTCCCAGCGCTCAGTGCTCCCTCCTACGCCAAGGCTTCGAAGGGCAGGCAGTGCTCAGTGCTCAGTGCGTTGTTCAAGGCTTTCCGCTGACTAAACTTCTGAACTTCTTAAGTTCCTAACTTCCTCCTTCATGCATCCCGGTGTGAGAAAAGGGATCCTTCGACTGCGGCCTGCTACGCTCCTTTGGAGCTTTGCTCCTATGTCGCTTCGCAGCCCTTCGCTCAGGATGACAGCTTGGATATTTTTATCGTTTATCCAGCCTTCGTCCCGACCAATCGGGGCTTCCAACCTTCGCCCCGATGAATCGGGGCTTCGGCTGGCACAGCGGCTGACAGGCAGTGCTTGGTTAAAGGTTCAAAGATCAAAGTTCAAGGTTTTCCGCTGACCAAACCTCTTAAGTTCCCAGCTTCCCAACTTCCTCCATTATGCATCCCGGTGTTATAGAGGGGATCCTTCCACTGCGTTCATCCGCCTTCGTCTGCCCTTTGGGACTACGGCGGATTCACTCCGGTCAGGATGACAACGTTGATATTTTTATCGTTTATCCCCAGGATTATGGCCAGCCTGCGTTGTCAAACATTAAACCGTATATTCAATATATCCCCATCCTTCACCACGTATTCTTTTCCTTCCAGCCGGACAAGACCTTTGGCTTTTGCGGCGGCCATGCCGCCTTCGCGGATAAAGTCGTCGTAAGCGACCACCTCCGCCCGGATAAAACCTTTCTGCAGATCGCTGTGGATCACGCCGGCCGCTTCGGGCGCGGTTTCGCCCTTGCGCAGTGTCCAGGCGCGAACCTCATCCTCGCCGACCGTAAAAAAGGATATCAATCCGAACGCCGCATAAGATGTGGTGATCACATGATGGATGGCCGGTTCGTCAATGCCCAGCTCTTCCATGAATACCGCCCGTTCGTCCGCCTCCAGTTCCATGATCTCCTTTTCCGCCAGCGCGGAGACGGAGGTGACCGGAATGTCGGGGAAGGCATTGCCGAAGCCTGATTCGTATTCCGCGCGCCGGGCGTAATGTGCTTCGTCGCAGTTCAGGACCGCCATCAGGGGTTTCCGGGAAAGGAACTGAAATCCGCGAATGAGTTTTTCCTCCTCGGGATAGAGTTCTGTGTCCCGCAGTGAACGATTATCATCAAGTACGGCTTTGCATTTTTCCAGAACGCCGAGCTCTTTGGGATTGAACTGCGGCGCGGAGCGTGCTTTCATGTGCAGGACCTTTTCCAAACGGGTTTCCGCGACCAGCAGGTCGGCGAAGATCAGGTCTTCTTCCAGCGTACGCAGGTCCTTCACCGGATCGATACGCGCGGGATTGCCTTCGGCGTCGTAACCGTCAAAGGCGCGGAGCACGGCGACCAGACTGTCGGTCTGCCGCACGGCTTCCAGATATTTAGCGGCCTGGTCCGTGCGCATCGATGCCGGGACTCCCATTACATCAACGCAGTCAAACAAAGCATAGGTGGTTTTCTTTGGCCGGTAGATCTCCGACAGGCGGTCGATACGTTCATCCGGGACCGTGACCTGACCCCGGCGGTATTCGGCAATGCCGGCATGGACGGTTTCGTATTTATTCTGCGTCAGGAGTTCAAACAGGGTGCTCTTTCCGGACAGTTTGATTCCGATAAATCCGAGTTGCATATCAGCCTTTCTGTTTTTGTATTTTAATGAATTCCAGGATCAGCGCCCGGGTAGCCGCGATACCCCGGCTGTGGGTGCGTTCGACGCCGTGCGATGCCGAGACGCCCGGACCGACAAGTCCGACGCGCAGATCCCGTCCGGCACGCAGCAGCGCGGTGCCGTCGCTGGCGTAATAAGGGAAAACATCCACGGTATGATCGATATGATGCTTTTTGGCAAGCTGTTCAAGCGTGCGGCGCAGGCTCAGGTCATAGGGACCCGCAATATCTTTGGCACAAATGGACACCTTGCTCTCGTCGCCCGTAACCCCGTCGCCGACAACGCCCATATCGGCGATCAGCACATCTTTAACGGATCCCGGTACCCCGGAAGGACAGCCGTTGCCGACCTCCTCGTAATTTGAAAAATAAAATCCGGTTTTGGTGTTTTGCAGAATTTTCTGTTCATTCAGCAGGATATCCAGCAGAATTCCGGAACAGGCTTTATCGTCAATGAAGCGCGATTTCAGGAAACCGCTGTCCGTTACCTCGGTGCGTGTGTCAAAAGCGGCAAAATCGCCGACCGATATACCCAGCGCCAGCACATCCCGGCGGGTTTTCACCAGCGCATCCAGCCGCACGTGCATGTTCGCCATGCTCCGTTCGGTCTTGCCCATATCCCGGTTGACATGGGTGGCGGGATTGTCGATCAGGAAGGTTCCTCTGCAGCTTTTCCCATCCGAGGTGATAATACTGAGATATTCGCCTTCGAAGCTGTTCGGCGGGAGTCCCCCGAGCTGCGAAAGGCGCAGGGTACCGCTTTCCGTAATTTCACTGACCATGCCGCCAAGCGTGTCGATATGCGCCATGATCATCAATTCCGGATCGGGAACTGTGCTGACGATCAGCGAGCCCCGGTAAGTCCGGCTGATATGATACGGCAGCGAGTCCAGACGTTTTTCGATATGTTCAATCACCGCATCCGTGTAGCCGCTGGGTGAGGGGATCGCCAGTAATTCCTGAATATAAGGTATAGACATGATGCCTCCGGGTTAACGCGAAAATATACGGGGTTTTCTTGTTAAGAAACAAGTACCATGTTCGAAGAGGTGGAGAAGCGGAGAAAAGGAGAAGGAGAGAAAAGGGTACCGGAGGAATGTAAACGGTGTGATACAGCCGGCGCTGACAAGGGAGGGAAGCTTCTTCTCGATCGGGGAATTGCGCGCGCTGTTTTTTTATCTTGCATCATGATGAACTTACGCTTATCTTTTCCAAAATTTGAAAGAGGTGCCGAATTGACTTCATTTAACGAATTACTGTGTCCCAAGTGCGGGGAAGCACTGAAAAAGGAATCCCTGAGACGCCGGCTCTACTGTCCGCACTGCAAGACGGATCTGAAAAGTGAGACCTACATTGATTTTTTGGAATACCTGGTGGAGCAAGGGATCGTGGATAACGTTGATTTTTTTGATGCCTCCCTGTTCGGGAATGATTTCCTGAAATATGAAGCCAACGAAATGGACGATGAACATGACATTTCCGATACGGAAAATGACAATCCGCATGATTTCCTCGATGACAATATGATCTCGATCGAAGATGAATTCATCGCGGACATGGAATCGTCCCCGAATGGCGATGACGATTATTCGATCTTCGGTGTTGAAGACCTTGAAGACGAAGATGATTACGATGAGGATGAAGATGAAGAATGAAAATGAACCGCGGCGCATTGAGATTAATCTCAACGAAAAGGTCGCCGAGGGTAAGTATTCCAATCTGCAGATGGTGACACACGGTTCCGGCGAATTCATTCTGGATTTTTGCCAGCTGCTGCCGGGATTGCCGAAAGCGAACGTCGTTTCGCGTCTGATCCTTTCACCCCAGCATGCCAAAGCACTGATGAAAACCCTGGCGGCAAATATCAGTCGCTATGAGGAACATTTCGGTCCCATCCGGGAAAGCAGCGGCAGCGAGCAGCATCAGCTCCGCTTCCATCCCGAAGATGAAAAGATTCCAAATTAAGACCGGAAAAATACACGGTTCGCCGGCATTCATCGGGGAATTACACACAGAATAAAAAAACGGGTATAATCCCGTTTTTTCTTTTATGAAAGATTTTATTTTTATTACTGCATTTCGCCGACATCAAAGCCGCTGTTGCCGAACTCGTCCTCATCATTGAGTCCGTTTTCCCGGTTCCTGTCCTTGTAATTATTGATCTTCAGCGACAGATTCAGGGAGATCATCGGCGACTGCCGGTAGAATTCGGAGTAGGTGTAGTAGGTGGGTGTCGTCACTTCGTGCTGATGATAACCCGTTCCAAAAAGATCGCGTACTTGCAGCGTTGCCGTCAGCTGGCCGTCAAAGAGATCCTGACGGATTGAAAGGTCGGTCATAATGCCTCCGGAAGAGCTGCCTTGGGCTGTGGCGGAACGGCTGCGGTAATTCAGTCCGACCTGGATACGCGTGTTTTTCCTTATCACAAAAGTGTTGCGGAGACGAACGTTATAATTCCGGCTGTCGCGATCGAATTCTTCGCCGTAAAGTTCGCCCTTGACCTGATAGTAATAAAAGCGGGTGTTCAGGTTCATCATCCACCATTTGTAGAAATTCAGATTCCCCATCAGTTCGACGCCGATCGAATAATCCCGTCCTACATTTTCGTAAGTACTCAGGATGACATCCTCGGCATAGACGGTTTGAATGCGTTCGATCTTATTGTGTGTGGTCTTATAATAGGCGTCCAGGGATACAAAGCTTTTTCCAAAACGCTTCTGGATGCCCAGATCGTAAGAATCGCTCATTTCGGGCAGCAGTTCGGGATTGCCGATCTGGATATTATAGGCGTCTCTCCAGGTATAAAAAGGCTGGAACTGCCAGCCGCGCGGACGCGATACCCGGCGCGTGTAACTGCTCATCAGCTGTATGTTTGCGGGCAACTCATAAGAAAGATGCAGGGTGGGAAAGATATGCAGGCGGTTAACCACAAAGGCGGAATCCTGGGAATTGCTCAGGATACTGCGGTAGGTATACTCTGCGCGCAGACCCGGTTGTATCCCCAACAGTCCGTATTGCCCCGAAAAGAGGGCAAAAGCGGAATAGGTATTTTGTTCATAGGTGATCAGGTAGCTGTAATTGTCCTGTTTTTCATATTCCCCGCTGACGGTATTCAGGTAATAGACATCATTTCCGTTATTCCGCCATCCAAAACGGCTCTGAAGTCCGGCCTCAAAGGTCTGGTCCTCGCCCAGGGGAAGCATGTATTCGATATTGAGCCGGGCATTGTTGGACGGTCCGATGGATTCGGTTTTTTTTCCTTCCGTGGTATCCTGGGATTCGCTGATCAAAAAGGTGTGGGAAAGTTCGTCCATATCCCAGTTGGAATAGGATGTCTGGACCTTCAGTTGATGTGCGCGGGTAGAACCGCTGATCAGTTCATTCAGATTTGCCGGTTTTCTTCCTTTTTTTTCCGCGTCATTGTTGTTATTGAATTTGTGGGTATAGTCCGCATTGATACTATAACGGCTTCCGCCGCGGGTGCTGAACTGATCGTTGGTATAATATTCGGTGCTGTAGATCGTGGGGGAGAGCGGATCCCTGAAATTGATCTCATAAGCGGTTTCGGAGTTGCTGTTGCTGGAGTTGGATCCGATATGCGCGCTGATACCGAAGACATCGTTTTTGCTGATAAACCAGTCCACGCCGCCGCGAATACCCAATCCGCCGCGTGAACGCTCCGAACTGCCATCCGAAAGATACTCTGCCAGGGTGTCCGGATAGCTCAGTATTCTCTGAACATAGGATTCACCCCGGAAATTCCGCTGATTGTAATCGAAGGAAATATAGGCATTATACTTGGGGCGGGTGAAATTCATCAGGATATTTCCACCGAGATTGTTGGTGCCGGCATTCAGGTTCAGGACCCCGTTAAAACCGATGCGTTGATCACGTTTGGTAATGAGATTGATAACGCCCGCGCCGCCTTCGGCTTCAAATTTGGCGGATGCATTCGTCATGATCTCAATATTTTCAATAGTATTTGCCGGAATGCTTTCCAGGGCGTCCTGCGGTTCCAGTACGGAAGGACGTCCGTCGATCATGACAGTAAAGTTGCTGCTGCCGCGCAGGGAGACGTTCCCCTCGATATCCACATCAATGGAAGGAACATTCTCAAGAATATCAACTGCCGTTCCGCCCTGAGCGGTAAGAAACTGCGAAGCGTCGACAATGCGCTTGTCAATACGGTAACTCACCGCAGGCTTTTCCGCCTCAACGACGATATCGTCCATCTTCAGGGTCGCCGGTTTCAGCAGAACGGTACCGATGTCGACCGTGCGGTCGTTTTCCGTGATCATGATATCGGTCACGCTTTCACGTTCATAACCCATATAGGTTACGACAATATCGAAAATACCGGAAGGTACATTGAAAATACGAAAGACGCCGTCAATGCCGGACATGGTTCCGGTGATTATACTTTCGTCTTCCCGGGTGTAGACGGCAACGTTCGCAAATTCCAGGGCCTTTTCCGAACGTATATCTTTAATGGTGCCGGACAGCGTTGCCGCGTGCAGAGGGAGGAGCAGTGTTGCCGCGATCAGGAGGCGGAGTATTTTCATTTTTATCCTTTCCGTTTCTTTTCTTGTTGACACAGGGGCCTGCAAAAGGTTAACAAAAAAAGAGCATTTAAAAACGTGCGATGGCGTCGCGTTCGATATCCTTGAAATACCGCACCGTTCCAACCTTTAATTCCATGGTGGCTTCGTCATCGCAGACGATGAGTCCCCGTGGATGCAGCTGCAGGGCCGAGACGGTCCACATATGATTGACCCCTTCCTCGACGACCTTTTTCAGGGCCCGGGCTTTTTTATAACCGTTGACCAGGATCATGACCTCTTCTGCGTCCATTACGGTCCCGACCCCGACGGTTAAGGCCCGTGCAGGTACCTTGCTGATGTCATTGTCAAAAAAACGCGAGTTGGCCAGAATGGTATCGTAGGTCAGGGATTTCACGCGGGTACGGGAGCGCAGGGAAGATCCGGGCTCGTTGAAAGCGATATGTCCGTCCGGTCCGATCCCGCCCATGAAAAGCTGAATCCCGCCGTAGCGGAGGATCTTTGCCTCATAGTCACGGCACTCCGCTTCGGGATCCCTGGCGTTCCCGTTGAGGATATTGATATTTTCGGGCAGGATGTCAATATGACGGAAGAAATGTTCATACATGAAATAATGATAACTTTGAGGATGATCCTCCGGCAAGCCGATATATTCGTCCATATTGAAGGTCACGACATTTTTAAATGACAAAGCTCCCTGCTTATGCAAACGGATCAGCTCCCTGTAAACGCCGAGGGGGGAGGATCCTGTCGGCAAACCCAGGACGAAACGTCTGTCCTTTTCCGGATCGAATTCCCGGATCCGCCGGGCAATGTGCTGTGCGGCAAAAAGGCTCATTTTTTCGTAATTGTCAAGAATGACGATTCGCATTTCAATATCCTTTCACATTTTTGTCTTTCTCAAAAAGCACCCAAAAATAGCATTTAGAACCCGGAATAAAAACAATTATTATTGAAGTGCCGGGTTTCGCGGGAGGCGGAGGCGGAAAGCGTCGAAAATGCGAATTGGGAAGCGCAGTTTTTTTCTTTCCCGCAGGAAATATCATTTTACAATTGTAATACTGCCGGGCATATTTTATCTTTGGACAAGTTAAAAAACAGGTGTGTTATGGATGTGAACACAAAAAAAATCCTGGATATTTTTAAACAAATTTCACAGGTGCCCCGCCAGTCGAAGCACGAGGAAGCCATTTCGGCCTGGCTGGTGGACTGGGCAAAGAAACGGGGACTGGAAGTCCACACGGATGACGTGAAAAATGTATTGATGCGTGTGCCTGCGACTCCCGCTTATGAAGACCATCCTGCGGTGGTTTTGCAGGGACATATGGATATGGTCTGTGAAAAAACGCCGGATTCCGCACATGATTTCCGGAAAGACCCGATCCGTTTTGTCTATGACGGAGACTGGCTAAAAGCGGATAAAACCACGCTGGGAGCCGATAACGGGATCGCGCTGGCTTATGCCCTGGCGATCGCGGAATCGAAACTGCCGCATCCGGAACTGGAATTGTTGTTTACCGTGGACGAAGAAACCGGACTCACCGGCGCGCTGGCGCTGAAGCCGAACAGCCTGAAAGGGCGGATCCTGCTGAACATCGATTCGGAAGACGAAGGTGTTTTTACCATCGGCTGCTGCGGCGGCGTGGATACGCGGGTCTGGTTCCCTTTGAGTTACGAAAAGGCCGGCGAAAACGACCGGGCAATGCTATTGAAAATCGGCGGCTGCAAGGGCGGCCACAGCGGCGGGGATATCGTCCGTCATCGCGCCAACGCCAATAAACTGCTGGTCCGGACCCTTTGGTCGCTTTTCCGGGATCTGCCGCTGCGCCTGATCTCGATCAGCGGTGGAACCGCGCACAACGCCATTCCCCGGGACGCAGAGGCCCTGATCCTGATTCCCGGAGATTCCGCAGTGCTTGCAGAAAAGATCGTAAAGGAACAGGTCGACGTTTTCCGGAACGAATACAAGGATTTTGAAACGGATATCCGGGGCTCGCTGGATAAAAGCGAGGTGCGGTATGAAGAAGCCATTGCTGCGGTTCTGGGCGAACGTATACTGCGTTTTATGCTGGCCTATCCAAACGGTATAGAGGAACTGGATCCTTCCGTTTACAAGGGCGGCCCGCTGTTGGCGGAAACCTCCAACAATTTTGCCGTGATCCGCACCGAAGAAGGGATCTTGCGCATTCTGTCAAGCCAGCGCAGCCAGGTCATGTCCGCCCGCGATATGCTGACACAGAAGATCGAGATGCTGGCCCATCTTGCCGGAGCCGAATATAAAAGCGGCAACGGCTATTCCTCCTGGCAGCCGAACTGGGATTCCCCGTTACTGAAAAAGGCGATCGGCGTATATACGACATATTTCGGAAAGGAACCCCGGGTCAATGTGATCCACGGCGGACTGGAGTGCGGTGTGATCGGGGGAAAACATCCGGGTATGGATATGATCTCTCTGGGGCCGACTATCGAGAATCCGCATTCTCCGGACGAACGTCTTTATATCCCTTCGGTCGGCAAGGTTTGGGATCTGCTGGTCGAACTGTTAAAATCCCTTTAAGATAAGTTTCAAAGGAAGAAAATGGCCCTCTCACGTAAAGAAGTCATCTACATTGCCGGATTGGCGCGCTTGAAGCTCAGCGAAGAAGAGATCGAACGCTATACGCGGCAATTGAGCGATATCCTCGGTTACGTTGAACAATTGCAGGAACTGGATGTCGAAAATGTGGCGCCGATGAGCCACGTGCTGGATATCGTCAATGTCATGCGCGAAGACAAGGCGCTTCCTCCCCTGGACCGGGAGGTTGTGCTTGCCAATGCCGCGGAGCATGACGGCCGGCATTTTAAAGTACCCCGGGTGATCAAAGAATAAGGAGTTGCAAATGGCAGCAGTGGGAAAAGGATCCGGCGGCACCCGTTACATCTTTGTAACGGGCGGCGTGATCTCCGGATTGGGAAAGGGCATTACCTCGGCTTCTCTCGGATATTTACTGAAACAAGCCGGTTATCGTGTGATCATTCAAAAATTCGATCCCTATCTGAATGTGGATCCCGGCACCATGAGCCCCACTCAGCATGGGGAGGTTTATGTTACCGACGACGGTGCCGAGACCGATCTGGATCTCGGTCACTATGAACGTTTTCTGGATATCAGCATGTCCCGCATGAACAATGCCACCGCGGGCCAGATCTACAGCTCTGTGCTGGAAGCAGAGCGCCGCGGTAAATACCTCGGTAAGACCGTGCAGGTAATTCCCCACGTTACCAACGAGATTATCCGGCGCTTTACCCAGATCAATAAAAAAGAGCATTACGATATTATCATTACCGAGGTCGGCGGTACCGTCGGCGATATCGAAAGCCTTCCGTTCCTGGAAGCCATACGGCAATTCGAGAACCGGCTGGACCGGCACGCCTATATGAATATCCACGTGACCCTGCTGCCCTATGTACACTCCTCGGAAGAGATCAAGACCAAGCCCACGCAGCACTCCGTGCAGAAATTGCGGGAGATCGGTCTGAGTCCCGATATGATCATGTGCCGTAGCGGCAGCACGGGCCTGGATACCGCCGCACGGAATAAGATATCCCTGTTTAGCAATGTCCGTCCGGAAGCGGTCATTGATATGCCCGATGCCGAAACCATTTACGAGATCCCGCTTATCTTTAAAAAACAAGGTGTGTACCTGACCCTGGCAAAGCATCTGCGCCTGGAACGCCGGGAAAATCCCGACATGAACGATCTGCGCTCTATGGTCCGCCGCATTAAGGACCCCAAATACAACGTAGTCGTGGGTATTGTCGGTAAATATACGGGAATGAAAGATTCGTATAAAAGCATTACGGAATCCTTTATTCATGCCGGTGCGGCGAACAATACGCGGGTCAGACTGGTCTGGGTGGATGCGGAAGATCTGGAAAACGCCGGCCGGAAGGAATTTGAAAAGACCCTGCGTTCTCTGGACGGCATTCTGATCCCCGGCGGTTTTGGCGGACGCGGTATCGAAGGCAAGATCCTGGCTGCCCGTTATGCCCGTGAACATCAGGTTCCCTATTTTGGCATTTGCCTGGGTATGCAAATTGCCGTGATCGAATTTGCGCGGCATATCATGGGACTGGAAAAAGCGAACAGCACAGAGTTCAATCCGGCTACACCCCACCCCGTGATCGATAAAATGGAAGAACAGAAAAAGATCCGCCAACTGGGCGCTACGATGCGCCTGGGCGCCTTCGATTGTGAGTTGCAGCCCGGCAGTTTGGTCTCCAAAGCCTACAACGAAGAAAAAATATCCGAACGGCACCGTCACCGTTACGAGGTCAACAACGCCTATCGCGATGCACTCGAAGCAAAAGGCCTGCGCGTTGCCGGTGTGAACCGGGCTTATGATCTGGTGGAATGCATCGAATTGCCGGGGCATCCCTGGTTTGTAGGCGTGCAGTTTCATCCCGAACTGAAATCCCGCGTCGCAAAGGCGCACCCGCTGTTCCGGGAATTTGTCGCGGCAATTTTGAAAAGTAAAGGACCGCAATGAAGACAACAGCTCCGGAAATCCTGAACAAACTCAAAGCCCTGAAACTCATTATCAGCGACGTGGACGGCGTGCTTACCGACGGATCCTTTTATATCGGAGAAAATATCGAGGTCAAGCGTTTTCACTCCAGTGACGGTCTGGGTTTTTTACTGCTGCGTCTGGTAGACTTTCCGGTGGCGATCATATCGGGCCGGCACTCAACAGCCACTCTGGCCCGTACCCGTGCCCTGCATATTCCGGACGATCTAGTCTTTCAGGACAGTTACGTCAAGAACGATGCTTACAACATTCTGAAGGCCCGCTTTGGCTTGCAGGACGAAGAGATCGCCTTTATCGGTGACGATTATATCGATACGCCGGTCATGAAACGCTGCGGAGTCGCCTTTGCGCCTGCCAACGCCATTCCGGAAGTCCGCAAGTTGGCAGATTATGTAACAAAAACCCCGGGCGGTCACGGAGCATTGCGGGAAATTGCGGAACTGATTCTGCGTGCACAGGAACGTCTGGATGAGGCTCTGAAAAAACTCCATGGACTCTATTAAAAAGAATTCCCTTTTTGTTATTTTATTGCTTTTGCTGTTCTTTGCCTGCACCGAAACGGGTGACTACGGGACTTTTTCCGGGAAACGCGTGCCCGATCAGGAAATCTGGAACGCGGTGATCACCGTCAGCCGTGCCGGCAAGATCAGCACCCGCGTCTATGCCGTACACCTTGTCAAATATGAAGACACCAAGGATATGTTTATCAGTGACAGTATGCGCATCGATTTTTATGAGGACGGTAAACATTCCTCCTACCTGATCGCGGACAGCGGTATCGTCAACGAGCGCAAAGAGAACATCGTTGCAATCGGAAATGTTGTCATGGTATCCGACAGCGGCTTTACAGCCTATACCGACAGCCTTTTCTGGATCAAGGAAAGCGATAAAGTATATACAAACGGCGCCATTCAGATCTTTTCGGAACAGGACACCCTGTACGGGACCAATTTTGAAAGCGATACCCGGCTTGAGAACTGGATCATCTATAATCCTCTGGGTAAGACCATGCGCAAATTCGACAAATAGCTACTTTTGCGACCCGTATCACATTTTCCCCTTCCTGCTTTGCAATTCCCCGCAATCTCGTTATATTCTGCGGAGGTAGAAGAATATGGCAGTATTGCGCACGGAAAAACTTGTCAAAATCTACGGGCGCCGGAAAGTGGTCAATGAGGTCGATCTGGAAGCAAAAACCGGAGAGATCGTCGGATTGCTGGGACCGAACGGAGCGGGGAAGACGACCAGCTTTTACATGATCACCGGCATGATACGTCCGCATTCCGGGCATATTTATCTTGACGGCAGGGACATTACCGGCCTGCCCATGTACCAACGCGCACAGATGGGTATCGGTTATCTGACCCAGGAATCCTCGGTCTTCCGCAAATTGTCCGTTGAGGACAATCTGCGTCTGGTGCTGGAGATCTATTTGAAAGACCGGAAAGAGATTCAGCGGCGCATTGACCGCCTGATCGGGGAGTTTAAGCTGGAGACGGTCCGGAAAAACAAAGGATCCGCACTCAGCGGCGGGGAACGGCGGCGCACTGAGATCGCCCGTGCCTTGGCGACCGATCCCAAATTTATCCTTTTGGATGAGCCCTTTGCCGGAATTGACCCCATTGCCGTCGAGGATATCCAGGAAATGGTGGTGCGTTTGAAAGACCGCGGGATCGGTGTGATCATTACCGATCACAATGTGCACGAGACCCTGTCGATCACGGATCACGCCTATCTGCTTTACCGGGGAACGGTGCTGAAAGCGGGGACAGGGGATTTTCTGGCAAACGATCCGGAGGCGAGGCGCTTGTATCTGGGAGCAAAATTCCGCCTCGACCGTTGAAGAACATGAAACAAAAATTAACACAGCAACAAATACAAAAACTTGTACCGTTGCAGCTTATGCTGGCACGCCTTTCCGGCTTGCAGCAAAGCGATCTTGAACGCGCCATTCTGGAAGAAGTCGAAAAGAATCCCTTTCTGGAAATCGCAGGCGAAATTGGCAGTACGGCGGAAAAGGAGCTCCGCGAGACGGAAGACCCCATCTGGAGCGCCCCCCGGGGCAAAGGTCATGCCGTGAATGCCGAGTTGCCGGAAATTCAGCAGGCTCAGGAACTGGATTTTTTTGATCAGCTTCTAATCCAGATACGGGAATCGGGACTATCGGACGCGGATATTCTCATTGCCGAAGAGATCGTCGGGAATCTGGATGGGGACGGATTCCTCAGCGATACCCCGCTTGAAAACATTGCTTATAAGCTTTCCGTTCCTATGGAAACGGCAGAACGGGTCCTGCAGCATATCCGCAAACTCGGTCCGCCGGGGATTGCCGCCCGGGATCTGCAGGAATGTATGCTTTTACAATTACGGGAACAGCAGGAGGAATCCTTCGTCACGGCTATCGTGGAACGACATTTCGAAGATCTCACGCAGGAACGCTTTGAAGATATACGGGATGATCTGGGTCTGGATGCGGAGCAAATGCAGTACGCCCTTGCAAGAATTGCAAAGCTGAATCCGCGCCCGGCGGCCGGCCGCGACGATTTTGTGAAGCGCAGCATTATTCCGGATCTGATCCTGCGTGAAAAGAACGGAGATCTGTATATTGCCCTGAACGATACGGGGACGCCGCATTTACAGCTTTCGGAAACTTATCAGGAAATGCTGAATAGAAAAGACGGGGACCGGCGCACGCAGCAGTATTTGAACCGCTTCCGCCAGGAGGCCGATTGGTTTTTACGGGCTATCGCACAGCGAAAACAGTCCATGCTGGCCGTGGCGCAATCGATCGTCCGGCGTCAGCGGGATTATTTCAGCGGTAAACGTGAACATCCCCGGCCGATGGTGATGCGGGAAGTGGCGGCGGATACCGGACTGGATATTTCCACCGTTTCACGCATCGTGAACGGAAAGTATTTACAGACCGCGAACAGGAATTATGAGCTGCGGTATTTTTTTAGTGAACGTGCCGGCAGGCAGGATAACACGGAACGTTCAACCCGCGATCTGGAACGTGATCTGCAGGCGCTGATTGACAACGAAGATAAATCACAACCCCTTTCCGATGAGCAGCTGCAATCGGCATTGGCGCAAAACGCTTATCATATTGCCCGGCGCACGGTGGCAAAATACCGGGAAAAACTGGGTATTCCTCCCTCGCGTGCACGGCGGAAACAATCATAATAAGGATCAAAATATGGAAAAGATCAAAAGCACGACCATCCTCGGGATACACCGGAACGGCCGCGCCGCCATTGCCGGCGACGGTCAGGTGACCCTGGGCAATACCGTCATGAAAGCTCAGACCGTCAAGGTCCGTAAATTATACAACGGTCAGATTCTGGCCGGTTTTGCCGGCGCAGGCGCCGATGCCTTCAGCCTCTTTGAAAAATTCGAAAGCAAGATCAAAGAATACAAAGGCGATCTGACCCGTGCGGCGGTGGAACTGACCAAAGAATGGCGGCGGGACAAATATCTGCAGAAGCTGGAAGCCCTGCTCATCGTTATGGATAAGGACAAAGGATATATTTTAAGCGGATCCGGCGACGTGATTGATGCCGATGACCATATTTACGCCATCGGCTCCGGCGGTCCCTATGCCCTGGCTGCCGCGCGTGCCCTGATGGAGAACAGCAAACTCAGTGCCGCGGAAATTGCCGAAAAAAGTCTGAAGATCGCAGGATCCATCTGCATTTTTACCAATCAACATATCACCGTAATGGAGCTTGATACATGAAATCCTATACACCCAAAGAAATCGTAACGGAACTCGACCGTTTTGTCGTCGGGCAGGAAAAGGCCAAGCGCTCGGTAGCTATTGCACTGCGCAACCGCTGGCGCCGCCGCCAGGCTGACGAGAACATCCGCAACGAGATCATGCCGAACAATATCATTATGATCGGACCCACCGGCGTCGGGAAGACCGAGATCGCGCGCCGGCTGGCATCCTTGGCCCAGGCGCCCTTCATTAAAGTGGAAGCCACCAAATTCACCGAAATCGGTTATGTGGGCCGTGACGTTGAGTCCATTATCCGCGACCTTACCTACATGGCGGTGGATATGGTCGAGAAGGAACACGAGGAACTGGTGAAACAGCGGGCGGAAGAATTGGCGGATGTACGCCTTCTGGATCTGCTTTTCCCGGTGGAGAATTCCGGTAAAATGGATACGGAGGAGCGCGAGCGCATTTCCAAGACCCGGGAACGCCTCCGGGATATGTATATCGATGGAAAATTTAACGACCGCTATGTGGAAATTGAGACCGCGGTACGCAAACCCGGCATCGCCGGTATTTCCATCCTGGGGCCCATGGATGAAGCCATGGGAGGTGATATGATGGAAAACCCCGGGGAATTTCTGAACGAGGCCATGAGTTCCCTGCTGGGCGGAAAGAAAAATAAAAAACGCAAAGTCAAGGTCCCCGAAGCCCGCAATATCCTGATCGAGGAAGAATCGCAGAAACTGGTAGACCGCAATAAGGTCATCGAAGAAGCCATCGACCGGGTGCAGCAGCACGGGATCGTGTTTATTGACGAGATCGACAAGATCGCCATGAACAACGATACGCGCGGAGCGGATGTCAGCCGCCAGGGTGTGCAGCGGGACCTCCTGCCCATCGTGGAAGGCAGTACGGTCAAAACACGTTACGGATTTATCAAGACCGACCATATCCTGTTTATCGCATCCGGAGCCTTTCACGCGAGCAAGCCATCGGATCTGATCCCCGAACTTCAGGGACGTTTTCCGATCCGGGTGGAACTGGACAGCCTGAGCACCGAAGATTTCGTCAAGATCCTCTCGCATCCGCAGAACGCATTGATCAAGCAATATCAGGCACTGATGAAATCGGAGGGCGTAGAGCTCGTCTTTGAAAACAATGCCATCCGTGAGATCGCAAAGAAAGCCACGGAAGTCAATGATAAAACCGAAAATATCGGCGCCCGGCGTCTGCATACCATCATGACGCAGATCCTGGACGATATTATGTTCAATGCTCCGAACGGAGAAAAAAAGATCGTGATCAGCGCAAAACAGGTCCGCGACTCCCTGGATGCCATTGTGACCGATGACGATCTGAGCAGGTACATTCTGTGATGTTTCTGGAACGCATACGCTTAAGATCCTGGATACGGCGACTGCGGCGGAAAAAACGGATTTTGGTCTTCCGGAAAGCCGTCAATATTCCACAGCAGATACGGGATTCCCGAACGGTCTGTATCTGTATGCCGCCGGATCATAAATTCTTCTATGAAGCCCGTGATCTTATCAAGGACATTTCCGGCAGCGGAAAGACCATTACACTGATACTCAGCCGCGGCCAGGAGGTGCTGGCAGAGCATAAAGGTCCCGTACTGACCTATCCGCCGGCTCCGAAAAGACCTTTCCCCGTCCGCGAAGATCAGCTCGGGGACATCCCCCGGAACTTTGATATTGCCATTGACCTCTCGCCCGAACCCACGGTGCTGACAGCCTACATTACAGGTACCCGCGCTAAAAAACTCAGTGTGGGCATACAGAGCCGGGACCTGGACCCTTTCTATACGGTCCTGATCCATCCGGCAGGCGAATACATGGATTCGGTCATTTTAATGCTCTCGTTTATCCGGAATGTCTGAATTAAGATTCAAAATTTAAGATTTAAGATTCAAGATTCAAAATATCCCTGTGTTTGTGTCAACACATAGGTAACAGTTTTGTGTCAAATAAATTGACGCAATGCTTCCCTTCCGCAAATTGAATCCGGAATCTTAATTTTTGAATCGGCAGGAATTGTCCCTTCAATCCCGCGGCTCTTCGAAGCCCCCATGCTTGCGGGCGGGGACTCTGACTCCCGCTAGGCGTTCGCGGCAGAGCGGAGCTGTGCGATCTCTGCGGGCGTCAGTTTCTTCCACTTCCCGGGCGGAAGTTCGTCGGCGCTGATGCCGGCAAAACTGTTGCGGTGCAGGCGTAGAACTTTGGTGTTGTATTGAAGAAAAATACGTTTGACCTCGCGCTTCTTGCCCTCTTTGAGCGTTATGCGGTAATGGTTACGTTTGCGGTTCAGCGCTTCCGCCAAACCCTGCACCTTGTCGCCGTTATCCTGCAGGATAATGCCTTGCGGAAGCTCGTTCTCGGGGTATCCTTCCGGCGGGCGCCGGAGCAAAACCTCATAAATTTTTTCCACACCGTGCTTTGGGTGGGTGAGACGAAAATTCAGATCGCCGTCATCGCTAAAGATCAGGATGCCGGTACTGTCTTTGTCCAGGCGTCCGACCGGAACCACCTGCAGGACTTTCGGGAGCAGATCCATGACCGTCTGCGCATGATGCGGATCGCGGCAGCTGGTAATATAGCCGGCGGGCTTATTCATTTTTATGTAGGTAAAGCTCTTTTTCAAACGAATGCCTTCGCCGTCCACGCGGACATCCGCCGTGTTCTCGTCGATTTGTGTGCCGGGATTGTCAATGATGCTGCCGTCGACCGATACGCGGCCTTCAAAGATCAGTTCGTCGCATTTACGGCGGGAATCCACACCGCAATGCGCAAGGTATTTATTCAATCGCATATCAGGGAGTCTTTCTTTTGTTAAGGCACTCCAGGCGCAATTCCAGGAAAAGCCGCCCGAGCAATGCCGGCAGATAAAGATTGCGTTCCGTATCCGCCAGGGTTTGTTCGATCAGTCCGATCATGTCAAAATAGGAAAAATCCGGATAAAATTGTGTAAAACCGAGCAGCTTTTCACGCAAGTGCGTATTGATAATACGGTCAACGGCTTCGGGTGCCGCCGCCAGCAATTGCGCATCGCGCAAAAAGAAGATCATGTAGCGCAGATAATTCCGGAATTCCATCGGGTTCTCTTTTTCCAATTTCACATAGCGCTCAATCAACTCGGTCATGTCTTCCATGGTCATCCAGCGATCTTCGATCTTGGAACCCATAATGATTCGCCAGACGTTGAGAATGCTGCTATCCAGTTCGGAAAAATCAGATTCCGAAAGCGTGCGCACAAGCCGCATATTGCCGCCGCTGAGATTCGCGATACGACGGGCGTCGGAATCGTCAAGGCCTTTGCCGCGCAGATAATCCACAATACTTTCAGAGGGGGGTACATGGCATTTCAGGGTCTGGCAACGGGAACGGATGGTTGCCGGCAGCAATTGAGGATTTGCGCTTGTCAGGATAAAAGTAGTCTGACGCGGGGGCTCTTCCAGAACTTTCAGCAGTGCGCCGAAGGCGCCGTCGGTGCAGCGTTCCGTCTGATGGATCAGGACCACCTGGCGTCCCGGTTCCGCTTGTCCGGCGGAAAGTTTACGCTTCATTTCCCGCATACTGCTGATGAGAATATTGTTCGCTTTGGGAA